>JBLIKX010000007.1:0-28050 GCA_047637555.1 Crocinitomicaceae bacterium | reverse complement strand
TACTGATTTTATGTTGAAATTAAAACACCTTGTAACAAGGTGTTTTAATTTAAATACTACCATCGAAGGTTATTAAAGGTTGTGAACAAACTCTAAAAGCAGGTATAGCAAACACACGTTATTTCTTAAATGCTACTGGATGATGTTTATAGATTAAAATTAAATTTTGATTCATTTTACTTATAAAAGTTCGAACATCATCCCAGTCTGCCAGAAAACCACTATTTAAGGCTGTGAAATCCCTAAAAGAGACATATATCTCAATGTTATTTTTTAGTGAATAAACCCTTCCTTAATTACTGTTTGAATATAAAAATATTCCCATGTATAATATCTACATATGAAAATACAAAAATCAAAAGGCTTCACCCTTATTGAACTCCTTGTAGTAGTAGCTATTATCGGTGTTCTTGCAACCATAGTACTTGCTAGCTTATCTGATGCTCGTGCACGAGCTCGAGATGCAAACCGTCTTGCTGATATTAGAACAATCCAAACAGCTCTTGAGGTCTATCATTTGGATAATGGATCCTATCCTGGTACCGGAAGTTGGTCATTTAGTCATGATTATTCTTGGGACGCATTAGGTACCCTCATGGGGACTACTCTTCCTGTTGATCCTGTAAATGAGAATCCCGGTAGTACTTCTTTTACTTATGAAGGAACCCCTGTATACGGTTATTTTAGTAGCTCATCTAGTAGTGTTTGGTGTAATGGTCAGGCGTATATGCTTGTCTTTAATCTCGAATCACGCAAGGGTAATGGTCCTAATGATGGGATTCAAAACTGTTATGGCGATACTTACGAGTACTCCAATGCATTTGTCGTTGGTGTTGATAATGACGGTAATTTTAAAACACCCGATACTTCAGGGGATTTAAGAGAATAAGCCTAAGCCCTAGTTTTTTTTGTTGATAAATAATAGAAAATCTTAGTCAAATTACTTACTTGATATATATCAATTATAATTATTTACATATGAATAATAAAAAAGGTTTTACCTTGATTGAATTACTTGTTGTTGTTGCTATTATTGGGCTTAGCAACAATAGTCTTAACCTCATTAGGTGAAGCGCGTCAAAGAGCAAAATATGAAAAGAAAGCTGCAGAGGTTAATCAAATAAAAACAGCATTAGAGTTATATAATTTAGATAATGATGCGTATCCTCAAACAGGATGTCTTGGGCGATTGTCTGGTACTTGTTTTATGAGTACATTTTCTGGTGCTGCTACATTAAGAGATTTTTCCAAATATATAAATCTTCCAGAATTCAGTAGTACCATTCAATTAAAGGAAGATGCTTTTGTGTTTCCTGATAACGAAATATTTACACAAAACTGTGCATCTATAACGCTTACTGGAGATTTTATCTTATGGAATTTTGAAGCTGATAATAATCCTTCAGGAGCGCAATGTGAACAATATGGAGCTGTAGGTGGTTGTTGCCCATCGACAGGTGGATGTGGATCTGGATTTTTCTGTGCTACAAAAGTAAATTAAAAGAACCTCTTAGGTTCTTTTTTGATATATATATAACACAATCAAGCACGTAAATAATGTTAATGACATCACAGGAATACTAATATATCCATATGATTGGGTTAATATATCGCTGCAACTCTCTGCTGCTGGAACAATACTACAAACTGATGACTTTGCGAGTGTGGGATTAAACTGAATTAGGACTTGGTAGCCTGCGATAATAAATCCAATTACTGATAACCAAATCGAATAGGTCCATACTCGTGTGTCCTTGTAATAGAGTGCTATGGCAAACAAGAAGGCTTGTGGATAATGAAAAATTCGTTGATACCAACAGAGCTCGCATGGTGCATAGGCATAAAACAGAGAGAATCCGAGACTTCCAATAATAGATGCAAGCGCCGCAATCAATCCATATATCATTCCATATTTTTTAAAATGATGAGTTATTTTTTTATCATATTTAAACACCATTAATAAAAAAAGAAGAGCTAATACTCCGTGGAGGAATAGAACTGGTGTTGCAATAAGATATTGGTATAAGTAGACGTTCATAAAGACAGTTTATATTTTATACAAAACAAGAGCAAGTATTTTTTTTAATTATATTTAAGATTTAGTTAAATTAAAGATAAAACATATTAATACGAATGTTCGATTCAAAAACAGTTTTGGATAAAATTATAATGTGATTAGAAAAGCCTCAAAAAGACTAATCTGATCTATCTATTTTATGGTAAGTTTTTTAGGACGATTTAGAAAATATTAGCTCTATTTTGCGAGTCAATATTTAAGATATTGCTTGTGAGTTGGAAGATGAGAAGTTATATCTTGATTGTATCTTAGGTGTAAAATAAAATACCTCTAATTCCTCACCTCACTTTTATATTAGTTACTCAGAGGTATAAAATTAAAAAAAATACAGTACTTTTCCATATTATTTTAAAAGCAATAATTATATCTACTTTTTATTCAGCAGTTCTTTAGTATTTATTTAATAATAAATACCTTGCCCAAAGCATAATAATAAGTAGTATAATTACTATCTGCAGACGATCCGTACCAATCTACATTTATCTCTTCTTGGAGAGCTAAAAGTAAATTTGTGTGCGATATCACTGTGGTAAAGAGTAGAGATATTCTTTAAAATTTACAAGAAAAGAACGCAAGATTTGAATCTTGCTTCTTAATGCATTTATTTAAAATATGGCACGAAAATCAGTCATTGCACGATCAGAGAGAAAACCAAAGTTTCCTACTCGAAAGGTAAATCGATGTTTCAAATGCGGGCGAAAGCATGGGTTTATGCGAGATTTCGGTTTATGCCGAATCTGCTTCCGTGAGCTTGCAAACGAAGGAAAGATTCCTGGGGTACGAAAATCTTCTTGGTAAAACTTTAGGATTATTAGCAATACACTTTAACACGTACGAATCATCGTACACATTTACTATTATGGATAAAATCGGAGATATGCTCGTTACAATCAAGAACGGGGGAAATGCTGGTAAGACATCAGTACACATTCCTTTTTCTGGATACAAAATGAATATTGCACGAGCGCTATTTCAAGAAGGATACATTAAGTCGTATTCTGAAAAAAACTTGAAATCAGGAGATGTCCTAGAGATTGACATCTTGTATAAGGAAGAAAAACCTCGTATTACACAGGTCAAGCGAATCTCAAAGCCTTCACGACGTTTATATACTAATGCGAAACAAATCACATCAGTACGACAAGGTCACGGAGCAGTTTTCTTATCAACACCAAAAGGAATTATGACTGGTAAAACAGCTCGTAAGGAAATGGTAGGAGGGGAAATGTTATTTGAAATTTGGTAGTACCAAATTCAATTATTATTAACAATATATTTACAAAAATATGTCACGACTTTCAAAACAAGCAATCGCTATTCCATCTGGAGTAGAAATTAAACAAGATGGTAACCTAGTTACTATCAAAGGTCCAAAAGGAGAATTGTCACGAAGTTTCAAGGACGATGTTATCGCATTTGAAATCAAGGATGGTACTTTTGGATTCTCAAAAGTAGAAGATACTGTTTTCTCGCGAGCACTTATCGGAACCTATGCTTCACACATCACGAATATGATTCACGGAGTAACAGATGGTTTTGAAAAAAAACTTATCGTAGAGGGAGTTGGTTTCCGTTCAGAAGTAAAAGGTAAGGAACTACACATGTCTCTTGGGTTTTCACATCCAGTAGTTATGGATATTCCAGAAAAACTTACTGCTACTGCAGAAAAAAATATCATTACCATTTCTGGAAATGATAAAGAGCAAACAATGCAATTCGCAGCACAAATTCGTGCTAAGAAAAAACCTGAACCATACAAAGGTAAGGGAATTCGATACGAAGGAGAAATTATTCGTCGTAAGCAAGGTAAAAAATCTGCATAGTCGCAGGTTAATACCAAGCATTAAGCTATTTAAACTATATACGTATTATGGATACACAATATAAAACAATGAAGCGAAAGCGACGTCATGCTAAAGTTCGAGCAAAGATCTCAGGAACTTCAGCACGACCACGATTAACTGTCTTTCGATCAAACAAAACAATTTACGCACAACTTATTGATGATGTAACATCTACAACATTAGCTCAGGCTGATGATGCAAAGAATACATCAGGAACAAAGGTTGAACGTGCACAAGCAGTTGGAACTGCTATCGCCAAGGCTGCACAGGCAAAAAAAATCACTGACGTCGTATTCGATCGAGGTGGATATCTCTTTGCTGGACGCGTTAAGGCACTTGCCGAAGCAGCTCGAACTGCTGGGCTTAACTTTTAATCACATCTAATAATTATTTATGTCAGAAGAAAATAAAACAGAACAAAAAGTTGCAACAACTCCAGAGGTGAAAACTGAAGGTGTTGAACAAAAGGCAACAACAGGAGCGGATACTAAACCTGCTGTCAGTTCAACGCGTCCTGCGCGTACTGGATATCAAGGTAATGGTGGAGCTCGCCGAAGTTTTGGTGGTAAAAAACCATTTCGGAAAGGTTCTCGGTTTCGGTCAGAACGACCAAAGCCAGAATTTGACCAAAAAATCATTAACATTTCGCGAGTTACTCGTGTCGTAAAGGGAGGGCGACGATTGTCATTCCGTGTTGATATGGTTATTGGAGATAAAAAGGGAAGAATTGGTTTAGGTTCAGGAAAAGCAACAGATACATCTCTTGCAATTCAAAAAGCCTTTACCCAAGCTCGTAAAAATCTTATTAAGATTAAACGAACAAAAACAAATTCAATTCCTCATGTTACAGAAGCCAAAGTTACTGCAGCACGAGTAGAAATGATGCCAAACAAAGAACGTGGATTAGTTGCTGGTTCAACAATGCGAACGGTACTTGAGCTTGCTGGTGTTACTGATGTAACAGCAAAAATTTACTCACGATCAAAAAATAAACTAAACAACGCTAAAGCTGCTATCAAAGCTTTAGAAACATTTTCTGTTCCAATGGATCCAATCAAAGATGCTCCAAAGGAAGAAACAAAAGGTCGATTTAATGGACGAGGACGCCAAGGAGGAGGACAACGGCGACCTTTCAGCGCTAACCGATAGATTATTATGCAAATGCACGAACTAAAACGAAGAAACCCGAACAAACAAGCTAAAAAAGTTGGACGAGGTGGGCTTCGAGGAAAAACGTCAGGACGTGGGCACAAAGGTCAGAAACAACACGGTGGGCACGGAATTCGAGCAGAAATTCGTGATCAAATTAAAAAAATTCCAAAGCTTCGAGGACGAGGTGTGAATTCTAACAAATCTATCAAACCAAACAATATCGCAATTAACGTTGCTCTTATTGAAGCAAATTTTGCTGCGGGAGATACGGTTAACTCAATTACCTTAAAAGAAAAAGGATTAATTGGAGGTGCTGCCGTACGAAAGGCAACGGTAAAAGTTCTTGGAAATGGTGATCTTACTAAAAAAGTTACCGTCGAGGGATGTCTTGTATCAGCTTCAGCAGCCGATAAAATTAGTAAGGCTGGAGGATCTGTAGCATAATAGTCCTATGAGTACCCTCGCACGAAAATTTAATATCCTTTTTACTGATCGTTATTTACGAAATAGTCTTCTTTTTACGCTTGTAATGTTGATTGCTTTTCGTTTCTTGGCATCAGTACCAGTACCTGGAGTTAACCCAGGAGTATTAGCTCAATTTTTAGCTAATAATGAATTTTTTAGTTTCCTTAATCTGTTTTCAGGAGGAGGATTGTCACAGTTGTCTATTGTGGTGCTTGGGGTTGGACCGTACATTACGGCTTCAATTATCATGCAACTTATGACAACCGTGTCACCAAAGTTAAAAACATTATTTCATGAAGAGGGTTCTATCGGACGAAAAAAGTTTAATAATATTTCTCGTCTTCTTACGGTTCCAATTGCCTTAGTACAAGGTATTGGAATTCTAACCCTTCTTTCAAAGCAAGGAGCTCTTCCTGAGCTTGGAACATTTGGAATGATTACTAATGTTCTTGTTGTTACAGCTGGTGCAATGTTAGTTACTTGGATTGGTGAGCTTATCACTGAGTTTGGAGTAGGTAATGGAGTTTCACTTTTGATTTTTGCTGGAATCGTCTCTTCAGTACCAAGTGTATTATCACAGTTAGTACAATCATATATACCATCAGAACTATTTAATTACGTTCTTTATGGAATTGTGGTATTGATTGTTATTATTGCTGTAGTGTTGGTGAATGAGGCCGAGAGGCGTGTTGGTATTACCTATGCAAAGCAGGTACGAGGTATGTCTACCTACGGTGGATCAGATACCTATGTACCAATGAAAGTAAATCAGGCTGGAGTTATGCCAATTATTTTTGCTCTTTCAATACTTCTTTTCCCTCAAATGTTAGCTGGATGGTTAATTGAATCAGACATAACATGGTTAGCTGAAGCTGCCCGAGGGGTAACCTTTGTCTTGCAGCATAATGTTTGGTATCCAGTACTGTACTTTGTACTTGTATTTGGATTTACATACTTTTACACAGCGATTACTTTTGACCCAGAAGCTATGAGTGAAAACTTACATAAATCTGGAGCATTCGTACCAGGTATACGGCCAGGATTATCAACCGAAGAATACTTTGCAAAAGTTGCTTCGAGACTAACTTTTGTAGGAGCATCATTCTTGGGACTTGTTGCGGTACTTCCTATTATTCTCCTTACTACTACTGGTAATACAGCTGTAGCGATTGGAGGAACGGGTATACTGATTGTGGTATCAGTAGTTCTTGATTTGATCAAGAAACTTGATGCACAAATAGCAATGAGACAATATTAGAAAAAAAGAATACACCATTTGGTGTTTTTTTTGTTAAATTTAGATTTAATGAGTATAATAAGAATATGAAAGAAAAAGTGTCTACCACGTATATTAAAACAAAATCTCTCCGATTAAGTGGATTCACTCTTATTGAACTTTTAGTTGTTGTGGCCATTATCGGTATTTTAGCTACGGTTGTTATTGCCTCATTATCGCAAGCACGTGAACGCGCACGAATTGCACGTACACAATCAGACTTAACGCAAATGCGAATTGTAATTGTAAGTGCTCAGATTTTTACCAATCAAACAGTTCTTAAAATGACAGGGGCAGCAAATCCAGGCACTTTTAATAATTGCCCAGGTGGTACGGATCTTTCAACATTGTCAACATCACATGTGTGTGTTGTTTCATGGCGAAATGCTATCGACGCTATTGTTACTGAGGATGGTGGATCAGGTAATGCAGATGGATTTTATACTGATCCTTGGGGCTCACCTTATTTATTAGATGAAAACGAAGATGAACAGCCCTCAAATCCATGTCGTTTCGATCAAGTTTTTTCCGCCGGTCCCGATCGAATTTTATCAACCACAGCAGACAACGTAGTTATTAATTTACCCTTTGAAAGTTGTTCTTAATTTATTATATATATGGCATTACAAAAAAGAGAGAAAATATTAATAATTATATTCGCAATCGTTGGGTTCTTTTCCAGTATTATTTTATACCGTATTTTTAACCCAGCAACAGACGATTCAATTCCTCAAAATACCACAACAGCTAAAACAGAGGCTGAAAATAATTCACCTGCGAGAATAGGTGGCGGTGGCGGTGGCGGTGGCGGTGGCGGTGGCGGTGGCGGTGGCGTTTCTACCACTCCTATAGGCTCTTCTATATCATCAGCAGAATTTCAGAAGCATTCAACAGAAACTGATTGTTGGGTTATTATAGACGACTCAGTGTTTGATGTTACAAACGTTATTACTGAATATTCTCAATATGCTAATGGTATCACTCAATATTGTGGAACTTTTGGATTTGACTCTGGATTTCTTGCAGGGGATTCTGACCTACGTTTAACTATTGAGTCAGGAGCTTCTCGAAAAGGGCAGATTAAGTAAACCTTAAAAAGGAATTATAATGTTCAGTGGATCTACTTTTTTGTATAATGTTATGATTCACAATAATTATTTTGATAGATTTCCTTCTTCACTCAATTGCAAAAACGACTATTTATAGTACTATAAGCATCAATAAAGGACCATAAGGTCTTTTTGTTTTGGTTCAGATTTTATCTGATTTTATTAAAAAAATATTAAATATTATATATATGGAAGAACGAGATTATCCCTTGGAAAAAACAAGAAACTTCGGTATCGTAGCTCACGTTGATGCTGGTAAAACAACCACCACAGAACGTATTTTGTACTACACCGGACGATCACATAAAATTGGTGAAGTACATGATGGAGCAGCTACTATGGATTGGATGGAGCAAGAGCAAGAGCGAGGAATTACTATTACCTCTGCTGCGACTACGTGTTTCTGGACTCCAACATTTGATACATTAAATACAGATTTAAAACATCGATTTAATATTATTGATACACCAGGTCACGTTGATTTTACCGCTGAGGTAGAGCGATCGTTGAAAGTTCTTGATGGTGCTGTTGTAGTGTTTGATGGGAATGCAGGAGTTGAACCACAATCAGAGACGGTTTGGCGACAAGCCGACAAGTATGAAGTACCACGAATGTGTTTCATTAATAAACTTGATAAAATTGGAGCTGATTTTGATAAAGCTTTCGCATCAATTACTGATCGATTAACACCAAATGCTGTTATGGCACAACTTCCAATAGGGGTTGAGTCAGAACTTTCTGGAGTTATTGACCTTCTAAAAATGAAGGCATATAAGTTTGAAGGTGAAATGGGAAATAAAATTATTGAATTTGAAATTCCAGAAGATATGAAGGCTCTAGCTGAAGAAAAGCGAGGTGTACTTGTAGAAAAGATTGTTGAGAACAACGACGAGATGATGACTAAATATTTTGAAGGAGAAGAGCTTTCTCTTGAGGATTTAAAATCAGAATTACGAAAACAGGTTATTGGGAACAATATTATTCCAGTATTCGGTGGTTCAGCGTTTAAAAATATTGGTGTACAACTAATGCTTGATGCTGTGGTTGAATATATGCCAGCTCCAGTAGATATTAAGGGGGTACAAGGTACTGATCCAAAAACGGAAGAGGTTATCGTTCGAGAACCATCTGATGAAGAACCATTCGCTGCACTAGCCTTTAAGCTCGCTGTTGATCCATTTGTTGGTCAAATTACATTCTTCCGAGTATATTCAGGTACGCTTGAGGCTGGATCATATGTATTAAATACACGAACAGGCAACAAAGAACGTATTGGGCGAATTCTACGAATGCATGCAAATGACAGAGAGGATGTAAAAAAGGTGTTCGCAGGAGAGATCGCTGCAGCCGTAGGACTTAAGGATGTACGAACATCAGACACTCTTTGTGATCTTGAAAATCCAATTATTTTGGACGAAATTATTTTCCCAGAGCCAGTTGTATCCTTAAAAATTGAACCAAAAACAAAAGCTGATCAAGAAAAAATGGGAATCGCATTGTCACGGTTATCATCAGAAGATCCAACATTTAAGGTATCAACTGATCCTGAAACACTCGACACTGTTATTGCAGGTATGGGAGAATTACACTTAGATATCCTTGTTGATCGAATGAAACGAGAATTTGGTGTCGAGGCAAACGTTGGTGCTCCTCAAGTGGCTTATCGAGAAACAATTAACGGGATGGCTTCAGCCGAGGAAAAATATATTAAACAATCTGGTGGGCGTGGACAATATGGTCACGTAAAGATTCATATCAAACCTATGGAGCCATTAGAAGAAGGCGAAGAATTGAAAAAAAATGTGACTCGAGATGAAGAAGGATTTGAATTCATTAACAGTATCAAAGGAGGGGTTATTCCGAACGAATATATTCCTGCATGTAAAAAAGGATTTAAAGAAGCTATGCAGCGTGGTACCGTTGCTGGATTTCAAATGAACAATGTTTCAGTTGAATTGTATGATGGTACTTACCATGACGTTGACTCATCTGAAATTGCATTTAAGATCGCTGCTTCAAAGGCATTTCAGGATGGAGCTAAAATGGCCCAACCAGTGCTCTTAGAGCCTATGATGAAGGTTGAGGTAGTTGTTCCTGAAGAGTTTATTGGTGATGTTACAGGGGATCTTTCATCGAAACGTGGTCTTGTTGAGGGGGTAGAGGAACGAGGGTTTGTACAAGCTATTACGGCAACAGTGCCATTGTCAGAAATGTTTGGATATATTTCAAACTTACGATCAATGACTTCAGGGCGAGGTAACTTTACTATGGAGTTTGCTCGATATGACGTTGTTCCGCGAAACGTTGCAGAAGAAATTGTAAAAGCACGAACCTAATTATTTAAAAATGAGTTTAAAAGCTCCTTTTTTTATTTAAAAAATGAAATCTGGTATAATAATGGACATGAAAAAGATATTGGAAGCCGCTAGAAAAAAACACGACAAAAACAATAATAAAATTCCAGATTTCATTGAAAGATGGGATGAAAACATGATTAAATTTTTCTGGAAAAATTCTAACATAACGGCACGGTGGGCTCTATTTATTATTTTCTTCTGGTTTGGTATTTTAAAAGTTTTCGGAGTAAGTCCTGCTGGACCTCTAGTTACTTCTTTGGTAGAGGTAATGTTTGGGAATAGTGTTTCGCCTCAATCATTTTTAATTTACTTTGGAGCTTTTGAAGCTATAACTGGTTTTTTAATTTTATTACCTAAATTTGAACGCATTACATTTGCTATATTAGCATCTCATTTTGTTGCAACTGCAGCACCGTTACTTATTCTCTCAGAAATAACATGGTATGGAGTTATGCAGCCAACATTAGTAGGGCAGTATATTTTAAAAAATCTAGCACTACTAGCTATAGGAATGTTTCTCTATGGACGATTACGACCAATGTCAAAAACGAACTCGATGTGGGGAGAAGACAAGGTGATAAACTAAAAAATTAATAATGGTGTTATTTTTCATTATGATATAATATAAAAATTATGAACGATATATTAATGACAAATATTTTTTTTCTCATAACTGCTGTTTCATCAGTTATTACCACAATTTTGTTGATTATAGTTTTAATTTATGTGTTAAAATTTTTAAAACATCTTCGAAATATTTCAGAGATTGTTGAAAAGGAATCGGTTAAAATTGTTGGAGATGTAGAGAATATACGATCGGTTGTTAAAAAAAATATTGGAGTTATTAAGAGCGTAGTAAACGCTACGTTTATAAAAAGTTTATTAAAAAAAATATTTAATAAAAAATAAAATTATGAAAAAAGACACAAAAAAAACATCAAGTAATTCATTCGCTATGGGTATTGCTACAGCAACTGCAGCTTTTGCAGGATATTATCTTTTTGGACCAAAGGGAAAAGAAAATAGAGCAAAAGTAAAAGGTTGGACACTAAAGGCAAAAGGGGAAATTCTTGAAAAGATTGAAAAACTAGAAGAAGTTTCAGAAGAAAAATATGAAGAAATTGTTGACAAGGTAATGGGAAAGTATGAAAAACTAAAATCAACAACCGAAGATGAAACTGAAAAGCTTAAAAAAGAGCTTAAATCTCGTTATGCTCATGTTAAACGTGATATGAAAAGTGCAGAAAAAAAAGTAACCAAAAAAGTAAAAAAGGTAACAAAAAATATTGCTTCAAATAAATAATTAGTAGAGTAATTATTTATTCAAGCTAAAAGAAAAACACTCCCATGAGTGTTTTTCTCAACAAGAATATATCATATTCTATGAATTAATACTGGCGTATATATATAACTAAAGTTAATGATAAATTTATCCAAAATATCTTAGTGATACTTTTTTATGGTTAAGAACTAATGGTGGAGGTATGATAACTTAAATAATATAAAGTAATGTTGTAAATTTTACTTCATGATATTTTTTTGAAATACCATTTATTAATTTGTAGTATAATAGTTGCATGAAAGATGCTTTTTACGAAAAACTACAAAAGGTCCCAGAGTTCAAAACACCAGAAGAAGAGATAGGTTTTTTACGTGGAGAGCTGGAACGTCATATAGATTCTAATACTGAAATTGTTTCAGCTGAGCAGAAACGTGAAGACGCTGCTGAATCTATTGTAGAGTCATACAAAAAAGTTCCACTTCACGAAGTAATAGATGAATCAAGACATATTTCACCACAAGAAGTTGAGGGTATTACCCTGCAATTAGCGCCAGAAGTTCATGACGATGTTATGGCAGAATTGCATACGATAATGATGGAAAAGGGTATCAAAAACGTTATTGAAGTTGTTATGCGTATAAACAATCCTCATATCGAAGATGACTTTCATCGTTTTTTAGTTCAATATCTAGCTTCAAGTTTTGAAGTTCCTGGTTTAAAACCAAAGACAGATCTAGCAAAATCTCTTGGTCTGCGTATTTATGAGATAATTTTACCAAATAAAAAGAGTGGAGAAGAGCGAGATTATAAACAAACTGTCGCATTAATGGAACAGTTTATGGCAGGAATGCAATCAATAGCAAATGATCCGCGTAATAAAGACAAAAGTTTTTATACTTTAGAGCTAGCTCTAGCTGAGGGAACGAGCGATATGGCAATGTATGTAACTGTACCAAAAGCTCGTGGTAATTTGTTTGAAAAACAATTACTTGGTTTATTCGAAGAGGTTCGTATGACTGAAGTTTTTGATGACTACAATATTTTTTCTTATTCAGGGGTAACATCAGCCGCCTACGGAGTTGCTTCTACTCATGAAGTATTACAGACAAAGGTATATACAGATTTTGACCATGATCCGATGAATGTATTAGTAAATGCGTTTTCT
Organism: Crocinitomicaceae bacterium; assembly: GCA_047637555.1. GTDB lineage: Bacteria > Patescibacteriota > Minisyncoccia > Phycocordibacterales > UBA1006 > UBA1006. The sequence continues at coordinate 15,323 of JBLIKX010000007.1, read as the reverse complement.
AAATTAGAGAGTACTGGGGAAGGGGCCTCCATTCAGTTTGTTATTATGCCAAATGGTGAATATCATATAAGGGAGTATGGTGATGTTCTTGATGAGTTAAAAAAAGGAGAAAAACTTAATGATGCGATAGGTAGTTCAGTCATGGATAATATAGGAAAAGGTTTTAAGGAAATATTCAATCCAAAATCCAAAGAACAAGAAGAAAAACACAAATCTGAAAAAGTTATCGATGACGATGCTGTTGCTTCTGTAACCGAAAAATTAAACAGCACTATTGTTCAAACAAATATTCGTATTGTCACTTCTGCACCAACAAAGCAACGTTCTGATGAAATTTTACACGATCTTGAATCAGCCTTTCAACAATTTAACAATACCAAAGGTAACGGTATTAAGTTTAAAAGGGCAATCGGTCGTGCACTTGAGGATACTATCCATGAATATATCTTTCGAATGTTTAACACCCCTCATACTTTTAGACTAAATCTAAAAGAGTTAGCAACCATGTATCATTTCCCTTTGGAAATTTCACAAGTCTCCCAACTAAAACAAGAGGGAAGTAAAATTGCCCCAGCTCCCTCAAACACACCAAATGAGGGTATCATTATTGGTAAAAATGTTTTTAGACACAAAGAGACATTAGCTCGAATGACACCGAAAGACCGCTTACGTCACTTTTATACTATTGGACAGACAGGTACAGGTAAATCGCATTTGTTTACTCAAATGATTATCCAGGATATACAAAATGGCGATGGAGTCTGTTATATTGATCCGCATGGTACTGATATCGAAGAAATATTAAAATATATTCCACCAGAACGCATTGATGATGTTGTATATTTTGACCCTGCACACACGGAGCGGCCAATGGCCCTAAATATGTTGGAATATGATGTTCGCTTTCCGGAGCAGAAATCATTTGTTATTAACGAAATGATGTCCATTTTTGGTAAACTTTTTGATATGCAAAAAGGGGGTGGTGCTATGTTCGAACAATACTTTCGAAACTCGGCTGGTCTAGTTATGGAGCACCCTGAGTCAGGTAATACCTTACTTGAGATCGGGCGCGTTCTCGGTGATAAATCTTTTCGAGATATGAAATTGCGTTACTGTACAAATCCTATTATTAAACAATTTTGGATTAATGCTGAAAAAACAACAGGTGAACAAGGCTTAGAAAACTTTATCCCATATATTACTTCTAAATTTGATGTCTTTATTTCAAATGAAATAATGCGACCAGTTGTAGCCCAACAGAAGTCATCTTTTAATTTCCGTGAAATAATGGATAATAAAAAAATACTCTTAGTTAATCTATCAAAGGGACGATTAGGGGAAATCAATGCAAATCTCATAGGTCTTGTTTTGGTTGGAAAAATTTTAATGGCAGCATTATCACGTGTAGATTCACTTGATAAAGAAATGCCACCCTTTTATTTATATATTGATGAATTCCAAAATGTATCGACTGATTCTATTTCGCAAATACTTTCTGAGGCGCGTAAATATGGATTAGGTTTACATATGGCTCATCAATTTATTGCACAACTGGATGAAGGAATTAAGAATGCTGTCTTTGGTAACGTAGGGACGATGGCAACCTTCCGTATTTCATTTGAAGACGCTCAATATATTGAAAGGCGTTTTCTTCCTCAATTCACAGCTGATGATATTATGAAAATTCCTAATCGTAACGCATATCTACAAATGATTGGTAATGGTGTACCTTTGGTACCATTTAATATTGAAACGTTTCCTCTCGATTACTTTGCAAAGAAAAATCCAGACGGTGTAGCTCAAAAAATTAAGCAACTATCATATTTGAAATTTGGGAAAGACAGAAAAGAAGTAGAAGCAGATATCACGAGACGCTATATGTAAAAACCTTTCTTTATGAAAGTTTTTTTGTTATTATAACCAACATATGAAAGAAGAAAAAATCTTAGTTATTATTAAACCTGATGCTATTGTACGAGGTTTAATTGGAGAAGTATTTACTCGATTTGAAAAGAAGGGGTTTAAAATTATTGGAACAAAAATGATTGAATTAGGTGATATCTTATTGGATGAGCACTATTCACATTTGAAAGATAAACCATTTTTTGCTGGAATTAAGAAATTCATGACAGCATCACCAGTTATGTTGATTGCCGCAACAGGGGTAAATGCTTCAGCTGCAGGACGATTGATCGCTGGACAAACAGCAGCACATGAAGCTGATGCTGGAACTATTCGAGGAGATCTTGCTATGTCTATTCAATCAAATATTGTTCATGTTTCAGACACGACTGAAAATGGAGAATTAGAAGTAGCTCGATTCTTTAATGAGGACGAGTTACATACTTATAAACGAGCAGATGAAATAATGATTTACTCTGATCTTCACGAAGATTTCTAGTTACAAAAACCTTTCACTCTGAAAGGTTTTTGTTATGATAGAGTTATGACATTCAACTTACTAAAAGATATTTCATTAGTTCTTATCAAACCAGACGGTGTGCAGCGATCATTGATTGGAAATATGATGAATCGTTTTGAGCAAAAGGGATTTAAAATTATAGCACTAAAGATGTTGGTTCCAACAATTTCACAATGTGAAGCACATTATCATAAGGATGATAAATGGTTGATTGAGAAGGGTAAGGGTATTATTGATGATCTAACTACCGATAATTCATCAATCGAAAAAGAGGCTATCGAATACGGTAGGGATATTATCAAAAATATTGTTCAATATATGACTGGTGGCCCGGTTGTTGCTATGGTGTTGGAAGGACATGCAGCGCCTCTGGTAGTCGGAACTATGGTTGGGGGGACTGAGCCTAATTCTGCAGATATTGGAACCATAAGAGGGGATTTTACTATTGATTCATATTACCTTTCAACCATTAATAAAAGAGCCGTACGTAATCTTGTTCATTGTTCAGAAAACATCCAAGAAGCCAATCGCGAGGTACAGATTTGGTTTAATAATAATGAATTAATGGATTATTCTACAGCTCAAGAACGAATATTATATGATGCGTCAGCTGATGGACATTGGCATTCATAATTTTTACTGAAAATAATACACTTGTACAGAGTGTATTATTTTTAAATTTATTGATATAATAAAAATGTAGCTCGTTGTTCTATAAGAACTTTGAAACGTTATGAACACGGGGATCTTGATAGCTATATGCCTTGGTGTATAGGTTCTGAACCCCACTTGGCTTTGTGTCAATTGTTCTATGTGCTCAATGGCTACGCTAAAAAATGTCTCACTGTGTGAGGTATTTTTTATGCTTGAATAATATTATGATGATATAATGTTTATATGAATACTGATAAAAAAATTCGTGTTACTTTCCATGGCGGTACTGGATGGGTAACCGGGGCAAACTTTTTACTAGAAAATGTATCGACAACAGGAGGAAAACCTACAAAAATTCTTATTGATTGTGGTATGTATCAAGGAGGAGAAGATGCTTCAGATAAAAACTATGAAGATTTTACCTATGATCCATCTGAAATAGATTATTTAATTATTACACACAGTCATGCTGACCATATTGGACGAGTTCCAAAACTAGTGAAGGATGGATTTAGAGGAAAAATTTATTCAACCGAAGCCAGCTACGATCTTGCAGAAGTAATGCTAGCTGATAGTTTGAAGATTATTGGCTACGAGGCAAAGAAAAAAGAAATAGACCCAATGTATGAAAAAGAAGATGTAGAACAAGCTTTTAAATTATGGCGACAAATTCCTTTGCATAACCCGCTTGAAATCCCAGGTGGATTCACTATGACTCTGCACGATGCGGGGCATATTCTCGGTTCGGCTATGGCAAAATTTAATTATGGAACAAAGAATATCCTCTTTACAGGAGACATTGGAAACTCACCTGATCCATTGTTGCGTGACACTGAAATTATAAATGATGCAGATTATATGATTATTGAATCAGTATATGGAGACCGTAATCACGAAGATAGAGAAGAACGCGTAGCAAAACTAAAGAGTGCAATAATGGAAACAATTGTTAAAAAAGGTATCTTAATGATCCCAACATTTGCGTTAGAGCGTACTCAAAATATTTTGTATATTTTAAATGATTTAGTTGAGACTGGAGAATTGCCATCAATTCCAGTATTCCTAGATTCTCCCTTGGCAATAAATATCACAAATGTATTTAGAAAACATACTCATTTACTAAATGATGATGTACAACAAACTCTCAAAGATGATGATGACGTTTTCATGTTTCCAGGCCTCAAGGAAACGTACACGATCGATGATTCAAAAGCGATTATGAGACATTCTAATCCAAAGGTGATTGTCTCATCAGCAGGAATGAGTCACGCTGGGCGAATCGTTCATCATGAAAAACAATATCTAGGAAATGCAGATAATATGTTGTTGTTTGTTGGTTATCAGGCAGTAGGGACTTTAGGTCGTATCATCCAAGACGGTGCAAAACATATAAAACTACTCGGGAGAGAAATTAATATAAAGGCTGACGTAAGAACAATCTCAGGATATTCCGCTCACAAGGACTCTGATCATTTATTAGAATTTGTTAGTCACTCATCGGAGAGATTAAGACATGTGTTTGTATGTATGGGTGAGACAAAATCATCACTTTTTTTGGTCCAGCGTATTCGAGATTATTTGGGAGTAACAGCAACGGCACCAGATACGGAAGACTCTGTAATTCTCGATATGTCTTAACATCAAATTTTATAAACAAGCGAATTTTTTTTCCGTGCTGAAATGACAATCTTTTAAAAAAAATACTATCACCTTAAACTTCACCTTTTTCTTGTTTTCTAATAAAAACGAGTCGATAGATTTTTAATATTGAAAATATAAATTTTGTTTTAATTTAATACTCTATGTTTGATAATTTATGTATTGTGTATATATGATAACAACAATGATTATTTCAAGTTATACAATCATACATATTAGAATATATTCGATCCTATCCTTTTTTATATAGCTATAGCTATTTTCACTAATAAGAAATATATTGATAAATAGGTAAATTAATCATTGATATGTTCGATGATAGGACAATATAGGGTATAGATAAGTAGTTTATATGGTTAATCAGTAATTAACTTTTTTATTACAAAATTCATATATGCTATAATTCAAGTATGAAAAAAGGAACTCAGAAAATTGCGATTGCAGTATATGGAGCTGCTCATAGTGAATATACAAAATCATTTGACGCTATTGAGCAGGCAGAAAACCTGGGAGGTATTATTGCAGATCATGATTGTGTTACGGTTATTCCAGCAACCACAGGATTTCCATTTTGGGTTGCTAAAGGTGCACATAAATCAGGAGGCCATGTAATCGGTTTTTCACCTGCTGCGAACGAGCACGAGCATCACACCGTTTATGATGCACCAACAGAATATATGGATATGTTGATTTATTCTGGTTTTGGATATGCAGGGTCTGACTTGTTATTGTCTCGCTCATCTGACGCTATTATTTTTGGTTATGGAGGACTTGAAACGGTTCATGAATTCTGGGTAGCCTTTCAAGAGAATAAACCTATTGGAATTTTAAAGGGGGATTGGGAGACTGATGAAATTCTTTTTGGATTATTACGCGGACACGAAGAAACCTTTGATCATAGTCGTATTATTTTTGATGCTGATCCAAAACGTCTTTTAGAACAACTAATAAAAAAAGCCAAGGAAGACAAGATAAAAGAATATCATCTATAATTAATATTAATTATAGAGAAAGGCAGTCGAATAACGACCTCTTTTTTATTAGACATATACGATTATCATCTAATTTCGACTCTAAAAAAGAAATTCGTATAACATGAACTAATACTTTTGATTATTATTTCAGCTGTTTGAAGCGTTAGCTGGGTTCTAAAAGAATAAAAATAGAAGAAAATGTTTAGAATTATGTTTTCACCTCGAAAGGTTTTTTTCTAATTCGTTTGTACTTTTCAAAAATGAAAGATTTATTCAAAAGATATAAAAATAAAAAACCTATAAAGGTTTTTTATTTGACTGCATCTACAACTCGCTTGAAAGATTCTGGATTGTTTTCAGCTAAATCAGCTAACATCTTTCGGTTGATTTTAATGTCTTTTTTATTCAAAGCATCAATAAATCGACTGTATGATAATTCATACTTTCGAACCTCTGCATTTATTTTAACATTCCATAATCGACGGAAATTTGATTTCTTGTCTTTACGGTGAGCAAAAGCATGAGCTCCTGCATGTGCAATGGCTTCTGTGGCCATTTTTTTCTTCGTACTTCGTCCAAATCGGTATCCTTTAACCTGTGCTAAAGTATTCTTTCTTGATTTGTTTTTTGTTGTTCCTCTTTTTACTCTTGGCATATTAGTGGTGTGGCAAGAAGCGTGCTACTTGCTTTGCTGATAAGATAAGGTTGTTTTTCGTCCCTCGTTTACCTCGGGTCGTGTTACTACTTTCCTTTGCGTTAAAGTGGTTTTGTCCTTTCGGTCGAACCTTAAGTTTACCGTTTTTGGTAAGCTTGATACGTTTTGCATGTGATTTATTAGTTTTCATGTTTTTTATTTCTTCTTCTTTAGTGGCTCAATAAGAATTGCAATTCCTTTCGGACTTGGTTTATAATTATCAACAATTTTATATTCTACTGTGATCATTTCTAATACATTACCAAGGCGTCCATTAAGGAATTTTTTATCCATATATTTGGCACGTCCTCGTAGGTAAAGTTCAGCCTTAACTCGGTGACCCTCATTAAGCCATTTGTCAGCTCGGCCAGCTTTCATTTTAAGATCAGCTTCTCCTGTAGCAACACGAATTTGAATATTTTTCACTTCAACTGTATGTGCTTTTGCTTTAATTTCCTTTTGCTTCTTTTTTTGATCATAGGCGTATTTACCGTAATCAGTAATTCTTGCAACAGGTGGATTTGCTTTTGCAGTGACTTCAATCAAATCAAGACCTTGGTCTGTAGCTAATTTCAACGCGGCATCGCGTGACATTACTGTTGACTCTCCGTCATCGGTAAGTACTCGCAACTCTGATGCGCGGATACCTTCGTTGATTTTTAGTCTATCATCTTTTCGTTTATGCTTACTCAATGTGTTTTTTTATATATTAGTTCTGATTTTAGATTAAAAATCAATGATAATAATTTCTACTATATGCAATTATTTATCCAAAAATGCTTTCTGAATAAAAAGGACATAGAATCTATGTCACTCATATATATATAAAATACTAGTTAAAATCGCAAATAAGTCAATTGAATAACAGTTTTTTTTCTTATTTATCAAAATTTTTAATTTATTAGGACCCAGATCCTTCCAAATGAGTACGCTGCTTTGTTCATTATATTTCTGGTATAATAGGTGTATGAAAAAGCATACCCAACGACGTAAAATTTGTGACTCATGGTACCATCAGCGTTGGTTTAGAATACTTTTAGTTATTGTTGCTGTTGATATGATTATGCTTGGTGGGACAGTGATGTTTGGTCTTGATTTCTTGAGTCTCCTTGATAAGATTCCGATTTTTATAAATATTATTGGAGGGTTGGCTTATATATTGGTTGCTGTTTTTATCATCCATCAAGCACTCTCTTACAGTTCATTACATAAAAATACACATTTCGTGTGCCAACATTGCGCACATATTGAGTAAAAAGAAGGATTAGTCCTTCTTTTTACTTGCAACTTAGATACATTATTTTAAACTTTCATTATGTCTATTATTCTTTGGGATAAAAAATACACAGAAACACTTGCGGTAACATTAGAACGTTTTCGTAAAGAAAATCTTGAATATGCACATTCAAAGATTACCTATGCAGGTCGCTTAGATCCTATGGCAGAAGGTCTATTATTGTTGTTAACTGATAAGGATGTACATAAGAAGCAAAAATTTCTTTCTTTGGATAAGGTTTACGAGGTTGATTTCATACTTGGAGTTAGTACTGATACCTATGATGTACTAGGGTTAATTACTCAAAATTCTTTATCTGTCGCAATTAATGAAGAATGCGTACAAAATATTGTTAACTCATTTTTAAAGATACAAGAGCAAGAATATCCACCATATTCTTCAAAAACGGTTAAAGGTAAAGCACTTTGGGAATACACCCGGGCAGGAATAACACCAAATAATATACCAGTTAAAAATATTGTTATTAGTAAATCAGATTATATAGGCTGCACTAATATAAAAAATCTAAAAAACGATATTCTCTATTCAGTCGACAGTGTTAAAGGTGACTTTAGGCAGAAAGATATTATTTCTCAGTGGGAAAAATATTTTATTACCCATCAAAACGAAAATATTTATACAATGAGAGTCCAGGCGTCATCAGGTACCTATATGAGATCTCTCGTGCACTCTTTAGGTAAGGAATTGGGGATAGGAGCAACAACCCTGAAGATACGTCGAAAAAAAATAGGTGAGTATAAATTGACATAATAATATTTATGTGATATATTTATTTTTATGTCAAGCATCATAAAAACAGTGTTATACTCCCTTGCTCTTACCTTAGTTTTAGTGGCTCAGGGTGTTTTTGCAGAAGAACGACCAGAATTCGAGCTTATAAGTCCGCTTGTTTTTGAAAATGAGATTGTTCAATTACGTGGAAATTTTGATCCACAGAATATTGCATCAGTGTCAGTAGAACGTCCTCAAATTTGGTTTGAATTTGGTACTAGTTCAAGCGATTTAAATTTTGAAACTCCCCGAAAAAAACAATCTTCTTTTAGAAGCATAGAGATTACGCAGGGTATCACAGGGTTACATCCTAATACTATTTATTATGTTCAAACTGCGGTCAAGTTCAATGGAGAAACTGAAAAAAGTGATGCTGTTTCTTTTAATTCAAGTCAACTTACTCCTATCAATATCAGTACCCCTATAAATAGAGTTACCGATATTTATGATCCTAGAAACGTTCCTCAGATGAATACGCCTATAAGAGTCCTTACTATTAACCCACCAATTAATACCTTTAACCCACCAATAAATGGAGGAGTGATTTCTCGATCAGATTTGAGCCTTATTTCACCAACACTTTTTTTTCCTAAATCAAAAAAAGTTAAAGATATTGAAGAACGTGAACGACTTGTTGCTGCTCGGGAGGTCGCATTCCTTGAGGCTGAAGCAAATCAACGCTTACCAAGAGTTGGTCTCGCACGGTCTAATTTTGATAATAGTGCAACTAATAGTGATGAAAATGGAGAGATTATTATTGCTGCAAGGATTAAAAGATTTAAAAATTCTGGTGGAGCCATTGGTACTGCCTCTGTTATAAATGGACTTGTTGGAGATATCGGTGGAGGTACAAATTATGGAACTCTCTTGTTGATTGTTCTTATGCTACTCGCTGCGGTTGTGTTGTCCCACTTTACTCTATTCAGAAAATCATTTAAATGGAAAAATGCATACCTAAGGGCAAATCCTAATATATATAATTCTCGTCCAAATCAAACTCGTACACAACCATTAGTAGGTCAAGCGCTTCTAAGAAAAAAATACATACACATGAACCACAACCCAGCTACATTTCCTCAATTTAATCAAATGAATAGCGCGAAGGCATAATATATTGATGATGAAAGAGCTTAAAGGTTCTTTCTTTGTTTTGCATTTTTTAGGTCCTATGATATTATTTTCACTGTAGAATAGTACGTTTAAATTAAATTCCCTTGTAGCTCAGTGGTAGAGCAATCGACTGTTAATCGATGGGTCGTAGGTTCGAATCCTACCGGGGGAGCATTGTTGAAAAATCGTTGTTTTTGGCCCTATTTGCTATGAGTGAATAGGGCATTTTTTGTTGTAAATTAAGGACAATACGGTCTTTTAGGGTCATGTTCGAAAGTAGTTCAAACATGATTACACGCCGATTTGATACATTAGCCTGAAAATACTCAGATTTGAAGCCCTGTAACGTTTTAAAGGCCTTTTTGGCTTGTTCGAAAGTAGATAGCTCTTTCTTAATATTTACCTTATTTTTTCCAATTTGTTGTTCAAGATTCAATATTTCTAATTTCATTGATTTTGATTTTTCTTCGAATTGAGAGCTTGTAACAGTACCGTCGAGCATTGTATCCAATAACTTGTTTTCTCTTGATTTGAGAGCTTTCAGTTCCTTCTGGAGGGTATCTTTAACTTCTTCTTTGTTTTCATTTTCACTATGAAATTTCTCTAAAGCTGATTCATACATAATTTCAATCATCTCATTATCAATACTAAATTCTTCTAGTTTTTCAAAAATCTGTTCTTCTAATTTTTCTCCTCGTATAAATACTTTCTTCTGGTCACAAATTCCTTTTCCGTTGGTACAGTGATAGTAATCAAGTCTACGTTGTTTTTCTGCGGTAATTAAACATGAGCATTTCTCACAGGTTAAAAGACCTCTAAAAGGGAAGACGTGTTTTTGTCTTCGTGTTTTTTTATGACCTTTTCGAATAGATTCAGATTCATCAAATAGTTTCTTAGAAATTATTGGTTTATGAATTCCTTTGTGGTAATCATTTTGTGCAAACATAATACCGTGATAGAAGGTATTTTTTAAACAGTGGTGGAGGAGGGCATGACTAACTTTCTTTCCTGATTTACTTCGTAACCCTTTTTTATAAAGCATTTTTTCTAATTCTTTATATGAATAGTTTCCAGTAGCGTAAAGTTGAAAAGCTTGTTTCATAAATTTAGCTCGTTTTGGATCTAGAATAATTGTTTTAGTTTCTGTTTCGTTTAAATATCCTAATGGTGCTACCCAAGGCCAGTCTCCATTTTTTAGTTTTGTTTTCATTCCTCGTTTAACGTTTACTGAAAGATCACGAGAGTATTGATTAGCCATTGCTAATTCAACAGCCATAACAATTGCATTGTCTCCTGGGTAGTAGGTTTTTTGATAGGTTTTTATTTCTTGTATTACTTTATTTTGTAATAAGTTTGTTATTGTTCCTGTATCAATTGGATTACGTGATAAACGATCTAGTTTCCAACAAAGAATAGCATCAGCATGTCCATCCTGAATGAATTGAAGCATTTGTGCAAAGATTGGTCTCCCTGCAGTTTTTGCTGATTGAGATTCTTGAAATTCTTTTACTATTTCAATATCACTATTTTCTGCAAGTTCGCGCATTTCTGATATTTGAGACTCAAGAGAGAGCAATTGTTTTCCTGAATCATCAGTTGATTTTCGTGCGTATGTTATGTACTTCATATTTTTACTATATGTCATAATTTTAATTAGTAAATAAAAAACTAGAAACTTTCTAGTTTTTTGTAATTTTTAAGGTTTTCAATTTTTTCTGATTTAAGATCTATTTCAACTACTCTTCTTTGTAATTGCTTTATGTCTTCATAGAAACCTAGATAGGTTATACTTACTGAATGAGTTGTGGTTATCACTATATATGGAGAATTTAGAGCTATAGAACTACCTTTTACAGCTAGGGTGAATGGATATCTATCTGTTATTTTTAATAAGGTATGAAATGCAATATCTTCTTTTCTGAAATCATCTAATAGAAAACAATCTTGTTGCATGTATCCAGTACCTGGCCATTTATAATCTGACACAGAGCAAATACTTTCAAAGGAATCATAAACAAGTTTCGTTTTACCAAGGTTTGTTTTTCCATATATCCAGAAAACAACAGGTGGCACATTTACGTCCCTTTCTGGAAAAAGGTACTTTTGCATACCTTCAAGGAATCTCATTTGTTGACTATTTGTGACATCATCTTCCATTAGTTTTTTTATTGATTTAGGATTTTCCTTTAGTTTGGTTTTAAGATTAATAAGATCTTCTCGTGTCCCTTTTTTCTTTGGTTCTCCATATTCAAAATATTCTCCATCTTTTGAGATGTATTCAAGGTTCTGTTTTTGTGTTCCTTTTGCTGGTTCTATATGGAATTTATCAATTTTCTTTTTCTTTTTTAAATTGAAATAGTTATGGAGAAAGGTAAATCGTTGGGATTCATTTAATTCTATATATCCTTGGATATGCTTTATTTTTGTTTTAGGTGCTATCTCAAGTGAATAGAGGATGTACTTATGTTTCTCTAATGATTTGGCTACATGTTCAAATTGGTTGAGCATGTTTTTCGTATAATTATTAATAGTAAATGTGTAATTACTACTTTTATTTTTTTTCATAATAGTGTTTGTCCTGTCTTATAGGTTGCCATAGGTAATACTAACTATGGCAACTGTGCAGAAATTAGATTTTTATTAATTACAGTCACAGAATATTTTTACTTTCGTTGGTTTACTTGTATCAAACTAATTCATATCATCAATTTCGCTTCGCTCATTGACGCTCTTCATAAGTTTAATTTACAAGTACCACGAAATATAAAACTATTCTTCTTCGATTGGTTTTCGTAATGCAAGGAATAACGTAGCGAAACTCTCGAGGTGCATTTGAGCTACATCGTCTTCGATATAATTTCCATGATATTTTTTCATGTATTCTTGGTATCGATTCATTAAGTTTTCGCTGTAATTAAACATAAAAAATACACAATCTGTGTGACTGTGTATTAAGTATTAATTATTGATTGTGACCGACTGTGACGAACTTGGTCACGCAGTATATTTTTCTTTGATTTTGATACTTGTTTTGGTGACTGAGAAAAAATCATTAATATCACTATTTTTATCATTCTTAATTCTTTTGTTGATACTTCGTGCGGCGTCAGTATATTGTTTTGAAGTATTTATATCATGGTCAGGAATAATATTATTTTCCATTAACTCATCAATGAAATAGGTTTCTTTAATTCCATTTTCTTGGATGTGTTTCAGGATATAGTGACCAAGAGGAGTATTTTCCGTTGGTTTAATATTAATTACCTTATCTTTTATGTGTAATAAGTATTTTTCAAAATCATAATCTACCAGTTCAGCTGACATATTATAGAAATCTCTTCCGTTCCTTATTTTCTCTCGTAATTTATGAAGATTAATTTCGTATTTGAACATTCCTATTTCTCTAGATTTTACAAGAGCTTCTTCAATTCTCCCAGTAATGTTTTTCTTGTAATCCTTGAGTTCTTTAAAATTATCGGTATTCATTATTTCCTCATCATCAGGATCAAATCCAAAAAAGTTTAATAATGCTTTTGAATTCTCCATTATTGTTTCTGGTGTTGTTTCTCCTTTTTCAATTTTTTTTTCAAATCTTTCTTCCATTTCTTTAAAAAATTCTTTAGTAATTTTTTTGAATTCATGATCATTGATTCTTTGAATATATCCGCGTTCTACCATTTCTCCATATATTTCACCTGCTTCAAAATAATCTAATCCGACCAGATTAAGATGTTCTTGTGTTACTACTGAAATTGGCATCAGAAGTACGTTTTTCTTAACTCTTTTTTCTATAAGAGCATTGAGAGCCTTAATTACTATTTTGTTTCTTGGTGTTACATCAAACATATAATGATTATATCAAGTACAAAAAATACCCACAAAGGCAGAAGCCATTTTGTAGGTATTTTATAAATAACACTTGCAATAAAGTCAAAAGTATGCTATAATTGTAGTAGGGATATTCTAGGTAAAATATTCCTACTTTTAAGATATACAAGAAATTTTCAACCAGTTCTTATATTTATAATATATCACAGTCTGCGAATATGTAAACATCATTTATGTGAATATTATAAGTTTCTTAAAATTTAATAAATAATACCTACATAAATATTATGTACAATAAAAGAAGTATAAGTGATTATTATAGAGATCTTACAGAAAGACTTAAGTTATCCGTATTAGAAGAAGACTCAGATTTTTTTGGAGATGAGGATGATACTCAATCTTTAGTTGATGCTCTTCTGAGTGATGATGGTTTGCGTGTAATTGAGATTAATGACGATAAGAATATCACTATGAATAAGACTAAGGAAATAAGGGTCGTAGATTCTAGTCAAAGAGATATGGGTTATTGGAGAGAAGGTAGTTTGAATTGTGAATATGAATTAATTAATATCTGTATACCCATAAAAAGGAATATTTCTATTCACGTTACTAAAGAATTAAGAACATCTACCACATCAATGAGTTGGTCACTAAGAGACTATAAAATATTTCCAGAATCTATTGACCTTAACTTGATCACGAAAGGCTACCGTATTGATTTAAGTCAAGAGGAAATTATTGGTAAAGTTAATGAATTAAAGAAAAATATACTCGAATGGACTGAACGTGTTAATAAAGATGTTGAATCAGAAAATCAAAAAATCAGAAAATTCTTAACTGAATTAATTTCAAAAAGAAAAAAAGAATTAGAGGTATCTGATAAGGGTGTTGAGGAGCTCTCTAAGAAATTAGGATTTGATTTAATCTAACCAATATATGGACAAAAAACTCAACTCAATAAATTCTAGGGAAAATTCCTTAGGAACTACAGCTCATGAGTTAATCATGAGTGATGATGAGACTACAAAATATGCCAGGGTAGTTATCGCGGCCCTAGGAGGTATACCTTGGGTAGGTTCTGTACTTGGTGTTATATCTGTTCTCTCTTCTGAGAATGAACAGGGTGATGTTAATCAGATATTATACTTATGGGCAAAAGAACATGAGCATAAACTTAAGGAATTTAATTTAAGTGTTAAAGAAATGCAGGCTAGATTTGAAAAATCACAGAGAGATTTATCAGAAAGAATTAATTCAGATGAATATCTTGGGCTTGTTAGGAAAACTTTCTCACAATGGGATACTACTGAAACTCATGAGAAAAAGGAGATGCTTAATAAATTAATAATTAATGCTGGGCTAATTGAATTAGTTAAAGATGATTTAATTCGTTTGTTTTTGGATTGGATTAATAAATATCATGAATTTCATTTTTCTGTAATCAGGGAAATATATAAAAATCCAGGAATTACAAGGAGGCAGATATGGGTAAACCTTAGGGAAAATTTACCAACGGATTCTTCTTCAGAGGCGCATTTATTTAAACTGCTAATTAATGATCTTTCTTTGGGGGAGGTTATACACCAACATAAAGAAGTGGACATCAACGGTAATTACATGAAACTTAAGCCTGCAAAAAAGGGTACTTCAAGAAACTTACAATCAGCTTTTGAAGAAACCAAAAGGTATGAACTTACGGCATTGGGAAAAGAATTTGTTCACTATGTTATGAATGATGCTGTTATTGGGATTGAGAATTCTTAATTTAGACTTAAGTAGTACCGTCGAACTTCATCAAAGGTGGCGAGCAAAAGAAAATACCTCTATTTATAGAGGTATTTTTTTGTTACCTAGGTTGGATGTTCGAACTTAAAGATAAAAACACCCACAAAAACAAACCATTTTGTGGAACAT
>JBLIKX010000006.1:0-30269 GCA_047637555.1 Crocinitomicaceae bacterium | reverse complement strand
CAGAAGAAGTCGAAGAGATAGAAGAGACAGAAGAATCAGTCCAATCAGATCTTGAAAATGGAGAAACCATAGTTGTCAATTTTGACCAATCGACCCAAGAAAGTAGTAGTGAAGAACCCCAAACACAAGACGACAGCCTGCAATCTAATTTAGATGAGGGGGAGACGGTAGTTGTTAGTCTCGATGGTAGAGAAACACAAAAAGCAAATGAATCAGAAGGTATTGTGGAGTTCTTTTACACCTTAGATCAAAAAGAATGGAAATCTCTTGGTGTTGTTTCTGACATTAATAATGATGTTGAATTCAAATTACCAGGAGAAATTACTAATAATTTATCAAACCTTAGTAATTTAGAGATCAAAATAAAAACAGGTAAGAATTTTAATACCCAAAACAGCACTCTTTTTATTGATGCTCTATGGTTAGAGGCACAAAAACCCCAAGTGTTAAATAAGCCTACAAAGCCACCCGTTATCAGCAAGGGGCGTGTCTATGATAAAAATATTAAGGTTGCCACAACATCACAACATAGTTGTCAGCTAAAAGAATTTAATCTTGAATTATCTCAAGTTAACTCTCTTAAAAATACTTTAATATTGCAGATACAAAATACCACAGAGTCTCTAGTTGAGATTGGAGGTTTACCTGCAGGAGTAGATGTACGTTTTGCAAATAAAAAATATACGTATCAACCTAAAACACAAGAAAAAGAAATTGGTTTAGTTATCACTAAACAACAACTCGGCAAAGGAAGTTTCTCAGTACCGATTATCTATACTCAAGATGGCATTTCAACAATATGCCAGATGAACATCAACAACTAATTATGTTTAACCGTATCAAAAAATTAACACTTGTTAGCTTCGTCATCGCGGGATGGTTTTTTTCTGGTTTCCCAAGTTTTGAATTTGCGGATGCATTCGTTGGTGATATTGGTCATTGGCGTGATTCAGTAGGTTCACAAATTCCAGGGACGGCATTTACAGCTTTTACTTTTGATGAAGAAATTCAAAATGACGGTATCTATAGCAGACCAAATAGTTCAACCATTATATTGGAAGAAGCGGGAGATTATTTAATTATTGCTACCACACGTGACAATGATACATCAAATGGACGTTATAATTCTCAATCACGTGTTGCTCAAACGGTAGGTACAGGAAGTTTGTTCACATCTTATTACACAGGATATTCTCGTAATAATGCTGAAAATCAATCTTGGACACGAGCTGTTGGAGTTGTAATTGATGCATCAGCTGATTCTCAAATTCAAATTCAAAAACGCCGTGATGCTGATGCCCCTACCGGAGGTAGTGTTGCAGGTGAATCAGATGTTCAAATAGTTCGTATTAACCCTACGAATTATGGTATCTATCAAATTGGTGGTGAAGGAAATGGTTTTGGAGGAACGACTCCAAACACAGTGGGGATTGGCTTAACAAGTACAGAATCAAATACGGCAGCAATTGCGGCAAATTTAGAGACTAATAACGTCACCATTAAGGGAAACAATAAACGATATTTAATAGCATGGTCTGTTTCTTTTGAGGCTAATGCTCTTTTACCTGGTGAGGGTACTCAACGTATTGGACATTTAGAATATGATGGTGTTGATGAACTCTCAACGCGGAGCTATTGCTATAGACGTAACAACGCTAATGAATATTGTGGTCTAGGATCTATGGATATTATTGAGACAGGAACCAATGATATTGTTATTCAAACTGAAGTTTTCCGTGGTCCAGGGGTTGCAGCAGATCAAGGAGGAGCAGATGCTAATGCAGGATTATCAAGCGATGGAAATGGTCAACTAATTGTACTAGAGATGCCAGATTATCTAGAAGTGTTTCGTTCTCATGATGCGATAGGACTTCAGGATATTACGACTGCTCAAGTATTGAAGATAGCGCAAACTGTTGATTTTCATGATGCGGCGAGTTTTACCAAAGCCAATGATGAATCGGTAGACGTAACCAACCCTGCTGATATTTTTTCCTGGGCTAATATTTGGACAGCTCGTAATAATGTTTCATCAGGAGCACGACAAACATCATTTGGATCAATTACGATTAATGATGTTGAACAATCTATTGGTGAACATGGAAATTATTCTCGCGGTGATCAGTTCGCGAGTTCTACCTATGGAATGAGCTTTCATCCGGCTGGAATTTTTACCGTTGGAACGGCTGGGCATGACATTGGGATAAACTCAGAACCACTCCCTGGAGGTAGTGCAGGAGGAACCGATAGAACCCAACCAAGCAGTCTTGGATTTTTTTCTCTGAATCTCGATACCTTGGTTGAGCCAGAATTTGAACAGTCATCATATCGTTTTTTTAATAATACGGACTCAACAGACGTTGGGACAGCCCTTGCGGCACAAAATAGTCCCGTAACCTTGGCTGGTACAGGAGATGCCTTCCGTCTACGGCAACTTTTTCACATCTCTAAAAATAAATTACGATTGAACGATAAAAATTTACGATTAGTATTCTCTGAACGTTCAGGTACCTGTGATGTAATTGGTAGTGGTGAAGATTATGTTGATGTAACCACAACAACAGCGATTGCTTTTAATAACAATCCGACACCTAGTGATGGTGATGATCTCACTGCTAATGCTAACGATCCGATTCATGGTCCTAACGCTATTGTAAATCAAGATTACGTAGAATTAAATAATTTTACTAATTCAGTATCAAAAATTTCTGATGGTCAGGATGGTAAATGGGATTTCTCGTTAATAGACAATGGGGCTCCATTAAGCACATCGTATTGTTTTGCTGTTCTTAGGTCTGATGAGACGAACCTTGACACCTATAGTTTTATGCCTGAAATTACGACCTCTGATGGAATTCCTCCCCAGACCCTCACTTACAACATCTCTGACAATATTATCGGTCACAATCTCCTCTCAACTAGTAATGTACGGTACGCTACTGGAGACGAAACAGGTTCCATATCAACTGTGTTTGCACATACTATTTCTGCTTCAACCAATGCAGTAAATGGATATGTTATTGAACTTGATGGTATAAGTCTTACCAATCAAAATGGTGATGTAATTAATCCAATAGGAGGAACTGCAAGTTCATCAACATCAGGAACAGAACAATTTGGTCTCAGATTAGTACCAACAGGTACTGGAACAGCATCTGCTCCATATAATGGAACAAACTTTGGACTCGACACTGCTAATTTTGAAGATATTGTAGCAACAGGAACCGGGGATGATACGCTTACAACTTTTAATACTCAATACATTGCCAATATAGATCCACTCACTCCACCTGGAGAATATACAGCAACGCTGACGTATACCATGCATGCTGAATTCAATTAATTATTAAAAGATACTGAAAATGTATTTTACTTGCCTAGTAACAAAGACATAGGGTATAATATTTGTAGCTACATGGAATACATTTATTCATTTAATCATGTACTGATGTAAATAAATTTATTTTAATTATGAACAAAACATTTATAAAATTAACATCATTTGCACTAGCATTGGCTATGATGTTGACACTTGTACCATCATTAGCATTCGCTGCCAATATCTCAGCTGTATCTGATAATATGACACGACAGAAAATTTCTGAAACGTCAGACCATATTATTACCTTTACACCAGTAACAAGTGGTGAAGGACCAGTAGTTGTTACCTTCCCAGCTCTATTTGACGTATCCTCAGTAACAGGAGAAAATGTTCCAGGGCAAGTCGTTTCGGTCGCAGGGCAAGTCGTTTCGGTTACAGGAGCCTTAGTAGCAGCAACACCATATAGCTTCACTCTTGCTAATATTGTTAACCCAGGAACTGCAGCAAATTATGTAATTGATATTGCAACAGGTCTAGACACAGGAAAAATTACGGTGCCAATCCTTGCTGATGATCAAATTCAAGTTACTGCCCTAGTAGACCAGACACTATTCTTTAATGTACGCGATGGTATCGATGGAACTTTTGATGATAACGAAGTACAATTTGGTACTCTTACATCAGGAGCAGCTCGATACGCTACAGATTCTGGTTCAGGAGGGACAACTGCAGGATTAAATGCTTCAGAGCTGGAAGCTGGAACAAACGCTCCAGGGGGTTATATTATTGATGTAACAGGGGAAACCTTAACTTCTACGGATGGAACAAATATCACTATTGATCCATTAGAAACAGGAGCTACATCAATACCAGGAATGGAACAGTTTGGTATTAATGTTACACGAACACAAGTTTCAACAGGTGGTACAGCAGGTATAGTTAATTCTGATTATGGAACTACAGATACTTACCACTTACCAACGGCAACTACCACTGAGACATTAGTAACGAACGCAGGACCTGCATCAATTGAAATTTATGAAGTAGATTACTTGGCAAACATTAGTGCGTTAACACCAGCTGGTAATTATTCTGCTGTTTTGACATTCACAATGACAGCCTCATTTTAAGCAACGGTGTTTACTTAAAACCTTATATTATATAAGGTTTTTTGTTTTCTTAAAGAAGCCTAATAGGTTATAATATATGCATTAACAACTATTGTTAACCTTATATATATGAAAAAAACTCTTATATTATTTACATTTCTTTTTGGATTTTTTCTTTTTGGAAACATTGCTTCAGCATTAACAGTTTCACCAGCGAAATTAGAAATATCAGGAGATCCAGGAACAACTCTTGTAGGAACAATCAAACTCTTTAATGAGAGCGATCGAACGCAAACATTTTATACGAGCCTTGAAAACTTTGAACCATCAGATGACTCGGGAACACCGAAATTTGTCGGTGCTGAAAATGGATTAGCAACATGGATGACCGCAACGGCGAGTGTTACCTTGGGTCCAAAAGAGCAAACAGAAGTTTCTTTTACTGTTTCTATTCCAAGCGATATCGATGCAGGCGGTTATTTTGCTGCAGTGTTCTTTGGAACTCAGCCACCCTCACCAGATGGAGGAGTTGTTGCTATTGGAGGACGTATTGGTGTTCTAACCCTCTTACGTGTAAATGGTGATATTCCAGAAGACGGAGGGATACTTGGTTTCGATACCAAGGATTCACAATTCTGGTACACCATTCCACCAGTAGTGTTTGAGTATCGATTCTCTAATGACGGAGGAGATCGTGTTGTACCTCGGGGAGATATTGAAATTAAAAATACCTTTGGGACAGTACGAGATACTATTGATGCGAATAGCATCGAAGGAAGTGTTCTACCAAGTTCAGCACGGCGATTTTATCCAACCTGGTCAGTGACAGAAATTGCACCTCTTGGATTTATAGGTATGGTTACAGCGCAGTGGAAGAATTTTCATTTTGGATATTATACGGCTGAAATGAATCTTGGTTGGGGGTTTACTAATCGATCAGAAGAAAGTAAAGTCCCATTCTTTATCTTCCCATGGCAAATATTATTGCTCTTAATTTTGGGAGCAAGCTTGTTGTTTATGATGATTAAATTTGGGGGAAAATCATATAAAAAATCATTAATGCGTCAGTTAGAAAAGATCCAAGAAGAAAAAAACAAAGAAGAAGAATAATTACATGAATATTTTGACTAACAAAAAAATAAACACTCGTGTAATAACAACAACACTGACTTTCCTTGTCAGTGTTGTTGTTGCTTCAGGATTGCATGCACAAGCTATGACTGGAATCCCTGTTTCAGGAGATCCAGATATTGTCATTACGGCACGAGTGTCGGGCTGTGGAGATGGCCTTGTAGAAACAGGAATTGGTGAACAATGTGATGATGTGAATTTGAATGGTAAATCATGTTCAGGTCTTGGTTTTACCGGTGGAACATTATCTTGTCGTCAAAGTTGCATTTTTGAAACTATAAATTGTAATAACGACCCATTGAATGATGGGAGCAAAAGAGGCGGAGTTCGTAGAGGTGGGACTGATGGTACTCTTTCAGAGCTAGAGTTTAGAACGGAATTATCGTTTTCTGGATATGCAGAACCTGGTAGCTGGGTCGTTATTGAGGGAAATGGAGACTATATTGTCTCAGTTAGAGTGAGCGATAAGGGAAGATTTTATGTTCCAGTAAAAAAACCACCATATGGATTCTATAATTTTACCTTTTATACTATCTCAGCAGTAAATGGAATATCAAAATCTATATATTTTTCAACAAATGTTCAGCAAAAATTAAATACCAGTGTGATAAATATTGTCATCCCTTATTTAGTAGGTATCCCCGAAGAAATTCTTAGTGAATTAACAGAGCAGACAGAGTTAATCAAAAATACCGTAGCCTTATCTAATGTTTCTTATAATCCTGCTACAGGAAGTACAGGAAGTACAGGAAGTACAAGAATCTCTAGTGATATTTTTGGAGACTTCCGTGATGTTTTGGTTGAAAATGAGAATCCTTTACCAGAGGAATTGCGTGATTTAATTGAAGTGTTTGCGACGGCTAATGAGTATGATGCTGAGGTACCAGAATATCAACCAGAGGATCAAAAAACCACCTTCTTGAAGTATATAAATAAGATTATTGATCCCTTACCAAGAGTGATAAGAAAATGGTACCCAAACATCTATATCTCGTACATGGTACCGTATCGAATATTCTTTTATGAACTTATTGACTTGTTTAAGGAATAAAATAATCCATTTACGAAATTCCTGTAATAAAAAATACTCATGAGTGTTTTTTATATTAAAATATAATATTGCAGCTCGGAAAAACTAAGCTATACTGTTTCCATGAATAAAAAACATATTTCCCATAAGGGAATTATTTCGAAAAAACCACATCTTGTTATCCTTGGTGGTGGATTTGGAGGGGTTCACACATACAAGGCTCTTTCTTCGCAAATAAAAAGAAATTACGACATTACTATTGTGGATAGAAGGAATCATTTTCTTTTTACCCCCTTGTTACCAGAGGTAGCTGGGGCGAGCTTGGACGTTCACTCTATTGTTGAACCAATTAGGGATATTATTGATATTCGTCATAATTTTATTCAATCAACCATTATCTCTGTTGATACTCAAAGCCAAATTGTTAGCTTGCCTGACGGACATTTGGATTATGACCTTTTGGTTTCGGCTCTAGGATCATCAACATATTTTTATGGTACACCAGGTGCCGAAGAATATGCCTATGTATTAAAAGAACTTGATGATGCAGCTGCCATACGTAACCGATTTATTGATTGTTTTGAAGCAGCTTCAAAAATTTCTTACGGAGACGAGCGAAGTAATCTTTTAACTTTTATTGTTGTTGGAGCGGGTCCTACAGGCGTTGAACTAACGGGGGAGGCTGCTGACCTTTTATTTAAAACATTCACAAAACAGTATGGTACTATTGATCGTTCTGAAATTAAATTAGTACTTGTTAACAGCGGGGCAGAAGTATTAGGAATGTTTGATGAATCATTGCGGATATATGCAGAAAAATCATTACACGAAGATCATGTTCAGATATTTAATGGCGTTCGTATTGCAGAAGTAACACCTGAGGGAGTTATAACGAGCGACGGAAAAAAGATGCATGCAGGGACCGTCATTTGGACAGCCGGAGTATCAGCCAATGCATTAACATGCACGTCAGATTCATTCCAGGTCGAACGAGGTCGGATCAAGGTGGATAAATATATGCGTGCATTAAATTCTGAAAATGTTTTCATTATTGGTGATATGTCACTTTGTGAGACCAATGACGGGCGAGGACTACCTATGACGGCGCAGGTCGCAAAACAACAAGGAATTACAACGGCACATAATATTAAACGGATAGTGAACAATAAACCGCTCAAGGAATTTAAATATCACGAAAAAGGACTATTAGCATCAATAGGAAACTATAATGCTATTGCAGAGATAAAAGGACTGAAATTTAAAGGTTTATTTGCATGGTTTATGTGGCGAGCTATTTATTTATTTAACTTTGCCTCAGGTAAAAAGCGAATGAGAATTTTGTTTGAATGGACGGTTAATATCTTTAATCGCCGAGATACCACACGACTGTAAACACCCTAGGTGTTTTTTTCTTGAGTTATATAACACTCCCGCTATACTTGGATTATGAATATTTCTACAGATGCACAAAAAATTGAAACCGTGGTTACACGTGGAGTTGAGCGTATTTTTCCGAATGAGGACTTTCTGCGTTCTCGTTTGAATTCTGGAGAACAATTGACGGTGTACCTTGGTATTGACCCAACTGGTCCAACCTTACATATGGGGCACATGATCCCACTTATCAAACTGGCACAGCTTCAGAAGCTTGGTCACAAGATTATTTTACTTATTGGTGATTTTACTGCTCGTATTGGAGATCCAGATAAATCTCAGGCTCGAACGGTTCTTACCCATGCTGAGGTATTGGAAAATGCTAAATTATACCAGGAGCAAGCCTCAAAAGTTCTTGATTTTGAAGGAGAAAATCCTGCAGAATTAAAATATAATGGAGAATGGTTAGATACAATGAATTTCGCAGACGTTATTAATTTAACATCTCAAATGACGGTTCAACGTATGCTTGATCGTGATATGTTCCGAAAACGCGTTGACGCCGGCACACCCGTATATATTCATGAATTTATGTATCCACTCATGCAAGGCTACGATTCGGTCGCAATGAACGTAGACGGTGAAGTCGGTGGAAATGATCAGACATTTAACATGTTGGTTGGACGAGATTTATTAAAAAATCAAACACCACCCAAAGAAAAATTTGTGATTCCAATGAAGTTGTTGGTAGATAATAATGGAGACAAGATGGGTAAAACAACAGGAAATATGCTCTCATTTTTGGATTCAGCTGATGAAAAATTCAAGAAAATTATGACATGGTCAGATGGAATGGTTTTGAATGGTTTTGAATTACTAACAAGTGTTGACTTAGATGGTATTCAAACACGCCTCGATTCAGCTGAAAATCCGCGTGATATTAAATTTGATCTAGCTCAAACAATTGTGACTCAATTTCATTCTCTAGAGAAAGCAATTAATGCAAAAGAATCATGGATTAATGATGTTCAAAAAGATAATAAACCAGAACATATTCCTGAAATCGAATTACTGGAAAATATTATTAATACCTTGTCAGTAGGAACAGGAGAGAGTAAGACACAGGTTAAGCGTTCACTCATCGAAGGGGCAGTAAAAATAGATGGGGAAAAATTAAATGAGGAATCAATATTGCAATCAGGAAATATCATTCAAATTGGAAAGAAACGCTGGTACTCTATAAAATAAAGAACCAAAGTAATTAACCTTGGTTATTTCACAGAAATATTCTTTTTAAAAATAAAGATTATTTCTGCATAAGTTCATAATAGAAATTTCCTTATTCATTTAATTTGCAAAATTAAGCTCTTGATTTATAATCTTGTTATGGGAAATACATCAAAAAAACGTCGTAATAAACGACTATGGACCGGAGGAATTATCGTGGTCATCGCATTATTAATTATTTCATTTATTGTTTCTAATTCTGACGATCCTATTGATCCTGGAGTATTTGCTGATTTAGAAGTTCAGGAAATAACAGAACACGAAAAAGGGAACCCAGAGTCAAATATTCGTCTTGTTGAATATTCTGATTTTCAATGTCCTGCGTGTAAAAATACAGCGCCAATTATTTCATCATTAATAGAGGAATTTGGCGATCAATTTGTGTTTGAATATCGTCACTTCCCATTACGTTCAATTCATCCAAATGCACAGGTCTCAGCACAGGCCGCAGAAGCCGCAGGAATTCAAGGGAAATTCTGGGAAATGCACGATATGTTATTTGATAAACAAGCAGAATGGGGGCAATCATTTAATCCAGAACGATACTTCCGAACCTACGCAATTGAGCTTGGTTTGAATGAAGACCGTTTCAGGTTTGATCTTGAGTCAGATGCGGTTAAAGATCGTGTAAATGCTGATTACGATGCTGGAGTTGAAGCGGGAGTTAAGGGTACACCTAATTTTATTCTCGATGGTGAATCTGTTGATTTGAATACATTTATTGCTGAACAACTCGATACTTCTGCATACGAAGAATCTAGTGTAATCGAAGTAGTAGAGGAATAAAAACCATAAAATGGTTTTTTGTTTTTCTCAAAAGTGTATAGAATGGAGCTATGGTTATTGAGGAAAAAAAATCTCTTGCAGAATATACTACCTTTGGTGTTCAGGTGATGGCTGACTACTTTGTTTCTATTGTAGGGCCAGGGGAATTTAAGTCCCTTATGAGGCATCCTAATTGGTCACAGGAGCGATATATTATAGGTGGAGGAAGTAATATCTTGTTTATTCAAGATTTCTCAGGTCTAATAATTCAAAACCAAATTAAGGGTATAGATGTAATAGATGAAGATGAAGATTCTATGACTCTTCAGGTTGGATCAGGAGAAAATTGGCATGAGTTAGTGCTATATTCAGTTGATAAAAATCTATGGGGACTTGAAAATCTAGCCCTTATTCCGGGAAGTGTTGGTGCATCACCTGTTCAAAATATTGGCGCTTATGGAGTTGAGGCAAAAGATACAATTACCAAGGTGTACGCTATTGATACCATAACTGGTGAGGATATTATATTTAACAACAATGAGTGTAACTTTGGGTACCGTAATAGTATCTTTAAAAAAAATTCAGGTAAATATTTTATTACGGCCGTTGAATTTAAACTCTCTAAAATTCCAATATTAAATTTAGAATATGGAGCTATTACTGATAAATTAGTTGAACTCAACCTTACTGATCCAAGTGCACGCGACATGGCGGAAACTATTATAGCGCTCCGTTCTTTAAAACTTCCTGCTATTGGTGAAATAGGCATGGCAGGAAGTTTCTTTAAAAATCCTATTATCGAAAAAGATCATGCCAATAAATTAATACATGAATTTCAACAAATGAAACAGTTTGATACGTCTGATGGGAAGGTAAAAATTTCAGCAGGGTGGCTTATTGATAGTCTGGGATACAAGGGAGTCCAAGAGGGTAATGTGGGTACCTATCAAAAACATGCTTTAGTTTTAGTAAATTATGGGGACGCAACAGGTCAAGAAGTTTGGGACTTTGCACAAAAAATTATTGATCATGTATTTGATGTGTTCGGTATTACACTAGAACCAGAAGTAATCATAAAATAAAAGAAGATCATGATCTTCTTTTTTATTACAATGATATAATAAAAATATGTTGATTCTTCCTGTACTGCGAGACAAAACAATACCACGACCTGATCGACCTCTCTTTGAGGAAAGTTATAGGATTCCGGATACCCTTACCTATACAAAATTTTGGTCTGAAATATATGTAATTATTAAAGGTTTGAAAATATATTCACCGGTTATACGTGATGTTAAAAACTATATTAATCCTTTGTTTGGATATTTTGGTTTAAGAGTGCACCCCGTAACCAACGAGCCAAAATATTTTCATACAGGTATTTCGCTAAGCTTAAAATTTGGTCGAAAGATTTACCCCATATTACCTGGAATTCTAGAATATTCTGGATATGGTGCAGTAAACGGACATTATATACTCTTGTCTCATCCTCAAATACAGACAGAAGATGGTTATTTTTTGCACAGCATGTACTGTCACTTAAAAAAACCATTAGTGAAATTTAATTCGTATCAAAAGATGCTTCGAGGGATTAGTCTCGGGAGTCATCCTGTTATAAATGTTGATGCAAAAACTATTCTTGGAAATGCTTCAACTTCAGGTTTATCACGAGACGGCTACCCTGGTTTATACTTACAGCTTAGTTTTAGAAAATTTGATCGAACGCCAATTCTTATTGATCCTATGAGGGCTTATTACAAAGGGGTGCGTACTAATAGCACCAAAGATATTGTTGATAATCAAATTATTAATCAACTTTTCGGAACACCTCAGTCATAGGTGTTTTTTTATTTTTTATTTTTTCTAGGGTATAATAGAGTTGTTATGGAATCAAAAAATACCCACGTAAAACTAATTATGTATGCCGGATCATTTTTTCTGCTTGTTTTATCAATCCTCGCAATCACTGCTATGGTCTTTGTAATAAGAGGAAATAGTAGTTATGAAGAGATTACCATTTCTGTCTCTGGGACGGCCGAAGTGAATGCTGCACCAGATGTTGCCACTTTTTCTTTCGTTGTTAAGGAAACATCAAAAACAACCACAGAAGCTCAAGAAGTTATTTCTAAAAAAATAAGCACGATCCTTGATGGATTAGACATCGCTGGTATTGATACAAAAGATATTAAAACTCAGTCGTACACCATATATCCCAAATATGAATGGGTAAAGGTAAAATCAACAGAGAGCATTGCCTTGGATGGAACTCTTTTTTATCCGGGAAATAATAATAAACAAGTCCAAACTGGATTTGATGTCAGTCAAAATGTTTCATTAAAATTACGAGATTTTGACAAGGTTGGTGAAGTATTAACCTTGTTTGCTGAAGTAGGAGTTGAAAATTTGAATGGTCCAAATTTTCAAATTGATGAGCCAGATGTTCTAGAGGAAAAAGCTCGAGAAATGGCCATTGATGATGCAAAAGCAAAGGCAAAACAATTGGTAAAAGAGCTCGATATAAAACTCGGAAAAGTAGTTTCGTTTAATGAGAATGGTGGAGGATATTATCCAGAATATGCTTATTCAAAAGGTATAGCAATGAATGCTATGGCGGAATTATCTCATGCTACACCTAAACTACCGGTAGGAGAAAATACCATATCGTCCAATGTGACTATTACTTACCGTATTAAATAAACGAGATATAAAAACTTTGATTTATCTCAATATATTTTATTGACTAAAAAAGACCCTGCCTATATAGTAGAGTTATGTTAAAGACCCATCGGAAGAAACCCTACGGGTTTTTAAATTGCAAAATTAAATGAGAAAATGACCACAGGTCATAATTCGAATTTACTTCCAAATATGACGGACACACAGGTCCTATTCCTGGAAGAATTTATCCCATTATTTTAAAATAACATTATGAAATTTCTTAAACAAGTACAAGCTGAAATGAGCAAGGTAATATGGCCAAGTCGAAACACGACTATGCTATATACACTTATTACTATTTTGATCTCACTTTTTGTTGCGTACTACCTTGGTCTCTTTGACTATATTTTCACAAACTACGGACTTAAAGCTCTTATTGGATAATCATTAATACACTCATGTCAGATAACACAGACAAAAATAAAGTAAAACGTAAACGAGCATGGTATGCAATCCATACCTATGCTGGCTATGAAAATGCTGTTGAGCGTAACTTGCGTCAACGTATTGAATCATTAGGAGTGGAAGAATTGATTTTTGATATTCTTGTCCCTTCTGAAAAGCGAATAAAAATTAAAAATGGTAAACGTACAGAAATTGAGGAACGTATTTATCCTGGGTACGTACTTGTAGATATGATTGTTACCGAAGAATCATGGTTTATTGTACGAAACACACCACGTGTTACTGGATTTATTGGAGCAGGAGGAACTGACCCTGTGCCAGTAAAGCAACATGAAATTGATGCTATTTTTGAGCGAATGAAAACCTCACATATTGAACAAGATACAAAGTATGAAGTTGATGAAACAGTTATGATCACCGACGGTCCATTTAGCGACTCTGAAGGTAAGATTAACGGTATTGACAGTGAACGCGGAAAGGTTAAAATACTCGTATCTATGTTTGGTCGGGAAACCCCGGTTGAACTTGATTTCTTGCAAATTAGGAAACTGTAAGGAAACAATGCTTCTAAAGAAATATCGGTTTCTTATCCTAATTATTAATAATAAATTTTATTTATGGCAAAACTAGTAAAACAACTAAAACTTCAAATCCCAGCAGGAAAGGCAAATCCAGCCCCACCACTCGGTCCAGCTCTTGGACAAGCTGGAGTAAACATCGGTGAATTCGTAAACCAATTCAACGCTGCGACTCAGGATCAAATGGGAAACACTCTTTCAGTAATCATTAATGTTTACGAAGACCGAACTTTTGATTTTATTTTGAAAACTCCCCCAGTAGCTGGACTTATTTTTAAGGCAGCTGGTGTAAAAAGTGGTTCAGGAAAACCAAATCAGAAAAAAGCAGGAAAAATTACTGACGCTCAGTTAACTGAGATTGCAGAAATTAAAATGCCTGACCTTAATGCTCATGATATTGATGCTGCAAAGAAAATTGTTGCAGGTTCATGTAGGGCAGCAGGAATCGAGATTACAGACTAAACGCGAAAGCGTTTTTTTTTATAACTAATTTTTTATTAATATATAAAATAAAAGATTAATATTTTGTATTAATCTTTTTACCACACTCCTATAGTTCCTTTTGTTGTAATTTGAATATTTTCTCTTTTACGGCGCTGTATTATTCTCGAATTTTTTGTTTCTAATTTTAATATGCTCAAAAATATCAGGATGAAAATACTAATATGTTGTAACCCTTGAAGGGTGCAATATTTTAATTTCAATAATTTCATCCCTAATAATAAAGGTTTTGTTAAGGGTCATTTTTTAAATATATTATATTTTTTATTATAAAATATAATATATTGACTCTCCGTACATAACAAAATATTTAATTTGAAATAAACCTTAAGTATAATAAGGTATTAAACCTTTGCTCATAATATTTTTTTAAGCTACACCACTCTTATTTTCTTTTCCAAATTTGGAATTTATAATTAAGATTTGTTTTTTCATCATGAATACTTTCTGATTCTTCGTGCATATTAAAAAAATGATCAAATTTTGGAAAGAATACATCAGCAGATTTGTGGGTATTAATTAGGGTCAGGTCTAAGGTATTCGCATATTTCATTCCTAAAGTATAAATTTGTCCTCCACCAATAATATAAATTTTCTTTTCAGTACTTTTTTTAATTGCTTTTTCTATTGAGTTTACTATTGTTGCTCCAGCAGCATGATAAGATGTATCCCTTGTTATAATAATATTTTGACGATTTTTCATAGGTCGGTATTTTTCTGGAATAGATTCCCAGTTCTTTCTCCCCATTATGACTGTATGACTGTTTGTTTTAGTTACAAAATGCTTCATATCGTTTTTAATCGAATGGATTAGTTCACCTTGATAACCAATACCACGATCATTTTGAATCGCTGCAATCATTGTAATTTCTTGTCTAGATTTAAATATTTTTTTGATCCAATTAAACATTAATCTATTTTAACATGTTTAACCTTGGGAAATTAATAAATTCTCTTTATAATGAATCTATGAATGAAACATTAAAACGTCCAAGCTGGGATCAATACTTTATTGAGATAATGAATATGGTTGGAAAACGTGGAACCTGTGATCGTGGTCAAGCGGGTTCAGTTATTGTTAGAGATAATCGAATTCTCGCTACTGGATACGCAGGTGCACCATCAGGAATTGCACACTGTGATGATGTAGGGCACGAAATGCATACCGTAACTCATCCAAATGGAAAAGAATCACAACATTGTATTCGTACAACTCATGCAGAACAAAATGCGATCGTTTCGGCAGCACGTCATGGCGTAGGGATTGAGGGATCAACTTTGTATTGTAAAATGACGCCATGTTATGCGTGCGCGAAACTGATTATTAATAGTGGTATTGATCGAGTTGTTGCCTTGAATGATTATCATGTAGGTGATCGATCTAAAGAAATTTTTAAGGAAGCGAACATTAGATACGAACTATTAAATAATCAGATTGAAGACTATGAAAATCAAAATTAGAAAATTAAACACCAATCTTCCAACGCCATTTCAGGCATACGCAGGTGATGCTGGTATGGATGTATATGCCAGCGTACACACTGTTTTAATGCCTGGTGAATGTATTGCTATACCTCTCGGTTTGAGTATGGAGATTCCAGAAGGATATTACGCCTATATCACTGATAAGAGCGGTTTATCTATAAAACATAAATTACGTACTATGGGTGGTGTTATTGACTCAAATTATCGTGGTGAAATTCATGCAGGAATTATAAACCTTTCTAATACTGAGTATATATTTGAATTAGGAGATAAGGTAGCTCAGATGATTATTCAAAAAACTGAACCTGTTGAATTTGAAGAGGTGAATGAATTATCAGCTACTGATCGCGGAGAAAAAAGATTTGGAAGTTCAGGTAAATAAAAAGAATCTTATGTATAAGATTCTTTTTATTTAACCACGTTTTCGCTCGAGTAATAACATCATCATTGAACCAAGTAAGATACGCTCTTCCTCACCGTTTACAAACTCATCATGTTTTTCAATTTGAAACAAACGACCTGTGAAAGATTGCTGTTTTATTACTTTTGCAACTAAGGTACCATCGTGTCTTTTGATAAGATATTTAGGGTTAAAGAAAAATCCTGTAATAAGATCAACAAATGGGATTAAGGATACCATATAATCAATAAGTTTTACCCATGGGTCTTCTTCTTTAATAATAAGATCTTCCTTGTCTTGATTGTCGTACAGCTTGTAAGTAGCTTTCCGAAAAGAACGTACCCTTTTTTCAGAATTTTACCAACAGGTTCTCCGTTTTTGTTTTGGAATTGATATGCAATATTAAAATCTAACCATGTCTCTGCATTGATTGTATATTTTTTCTCTTCTTTATTTTTATCTGAATACACAACAACTTCACGTTTCATTGATTTCCAGATAATATTTTGGCGTACATATGCAGCAATGATCCCGTCCGCATCTGTTGCTATGAAATCATTTGCTACTGTTCCAATATTAAATCTAAAATCAAGAGGATATGTGTATTTATTATTCATATTTACTAACTATAGCTCGTAAGTGATTAAAAAAATATATTTGGTATACTTGTGGTATGAAAGATACACGCGTAAAAAACTTATTAGCAGCAGAAAAGAAACGTCAAAAATCAGTTATTAATCTCGTAGCATCAGAGAACTATGTTTCAGCCGATGTACTTGCGGCATTAGGAACAGAGACTACTAATAAATACGCAGAAGGGTATTCAGGAGCTCGATATTATGGTGGTAACGAGATTATTGATAAAATAGAGGATCTTGCTATTGAACGGGCGTTAAAACTCTTTAAATTAAATCCTAAAAAATGGGGAGTGAATGTTCAACCTCACTCTGGTTCACCAGCAAACATTGCAGTTTACGCAGCACTCGTTCCAAAAGGAGGTAAGATCATGGGGATGACCTTAACTCATGGTGGTCACTTAACTCATGGACACGGAGTTTCATTTTCTGGAAAATTCTGGGAACAAGTTCCCTATGGTGTAAATGAGAAAACTGAGAAAATTGATTACGACGAGTTAATTAAAATAGCAAAGAAAGAAAAGCCGTCATTGGTTATTGCAGGATATTCAGCATACCCACGTAAAATTGATTTCAAAAAAATGCGAGCGGTAGCTGATGCTGCAGGTGCCTATTTAATGGTTGATATGGCGCACATCTCAGGACTCATTGCAGGTGGGCAGCATTCATCTCCATTTAAATATGCTGATGTGGTTACTACAACAACTCATAAGGTTCTCCGTGGTCCGCGTGGAGGGATGATTTACTCTCGGCATGATTATGGTGTAGGTAAAAAAGCTCCAAAATTAAAATCCAAGAAAGTTCCGCCAACCTTGTTTGAAAAAATTCAGAAATCTGTATTTCCAGGGATGCAGGGAGGTCCACATATGAACCAAATTGCGGCTTTAGCTGTAGCACTAAAAGAAGCCGATTCATCATCATTTAAAAAATATACTGAACAAGTAGTAAAAAACTCGAAGGCTTTGGCTGGAGAATTGAAAAGTCTGGGATGGAGAATTACTAGTGGTGGAACTGATAATCATGTTTTCCTTATGGATGTATGGAACGATGGAGAGGGAGTTACTGGAAAAGATGCCTCAACGCGACTCGAGAAAAATGGCATCATTGTAAATATGAATACCATTCCGTATGATACCCGCTCACCATTTAATCCATCTGGATTACGATTAGGAACAGCTGCAGAAACAACACGAGGTAAAAAAGAAAAAGACATGATTAAACTAGCTCAAAAAATTGACAAAATCTTGAGAAAGTAAGATCCTATGTATATGAAGAAAAGAAATGAGAAATATATTCTCATTTTTTTCTTGCTAGTGTGGATTGGTTTTGTGGGGTGGATTTACGTATATGAATTAGGTAATAAAACAGAGACCACCAATAACACTGATTCAAAAGATAGGTCCAAGATACAAGACTATTATGATAACGAGCCGAAGGGACTTGCAAGAAAAAATGAAAATAATCAGATCGATAATAAAAACATCGACTTTTTAAATGAAGAATTATTTTTGTTTGCTGATTCCGAAATTTCTACTGGCAAGCAAGCCGATCCTGAAACAAGTTTTGAAACAAAGGAGAATAGAAATAAACCAGTTCTCGATAAGAGATATTTTAGAGATACAGATAACTCTGAAATTATCAAGAATCAATATAACGGTTTTGTAATACAGCCACAATTAGAGGAGTCCTTAGCTCTTGAAAATATTATTGTACTAGAACCTTTGTGTGGCGAATTCACCTGTTATTCATCAAATGAATTCTTAAATATTTATAATAATTTTGAAATAAACCAGAATCTTAGTTTTTTAAATAAATATATTTATCAAATTGATGATGTTGATGATTATATTAGGAAGAAGGCTGAACAACGAGGTTACAGAGAACGTGGTTTTGCTGATGAATTAGAAATAATCCAGTTTGAAAATATTCGTACACGTCCAGAAGTAAAATCTGCCTATATTTCACTTCGTAATGAAATGTTAAATGACAATATCCGTCTCCATTTCGTTTCTGGGTATAGATCCTCAACATCTCAACGAGCAATATTCAAAAAGAAAATGGAATCAATTAACCCAATTGATATTTCTTCAGGTATTCATGATGTACTTATTGATGATGTTTTATCCCGATCCGCTATCCCAGCATATTCAAAACACCATTCTGGTTATGCTGTTGATTTTGGATGTGGAAATAATTATTTAGTCTATTCATTTGCTGAGACTGAATGTTATGATTGGATGAGTGATAATAATTTTGAGAACATTAAGAAACATGGATTCATTCCAAGTTACCCTGAGGGTGTAGCATCGCAAGGTCCAAATCCAGAGCCATGGGAATATGTTTGGGTAGGAAAAGAGAATATATAAAAACACCCTATACGGTGTTTTTATACTGACATTTTAGCTTTAATAGTTTCTTGGGGATGATAATCTATTAGTTTTGCAAGTTCGTAGATGTCATTTGGTGTTTCTATTTTTTTTGTGTCTAAATCTTCGAGGGACTTAATTTCAGGATTTAACCAAAGAGTAGGGAGTTTCCCTGGAACACGTTCTAGTTGCTGTTTAACAGCATCTAGATGATCATGATATATATGTGCATCACCAAGCGTCAGAATAAGTTCATTAGGCTCAAGTCCTGTTATTTGTGCCACAACATGAAGCATCAGTCCGTATGAAGCAATATTGAAAGGAACACCGAGGAACATATCACAACTTCTTTGGAACATATGCAGTGATAACTTTCCATCAGCAACAAAGAACTGGAACATCATATGACATGGTGGAAGAGCCATTTGATCAAGCTCTCCTGGATTCCAAGCCGAAACAATGAGTCGTCTGTCATTAGGGTTAGTTTTAATTCGTTCAATAACATCTCTTAATTGATCAACAACTTTTCCATTTGGTCCTTGCCAGTTTCTCCATTGCACACCATACACACGACCAAGGTCACCATCGTACTCGGCCTTTGGAGTCCAATAGTCAGCATTTGCATTACCATCCCAGATCTTACATCCAAGCCGATTTAATTCCTTGTTATCACTATAGCCAGACATAAACCAAAATAATTCTGCTGTCATGGTTCGAAAGGCTAGTTTCTTGGTTGTCACCGCAGGAAATCCATCAGACATTTTGAAACGCATTTGTTCAGTAAATATTTTTCGGGTTCCACCATTTCGCCCTTCTATATCAGTCCCAGTTTCCATTACTTTTTTTAGTACATCTAAATATTGTTGCATAGTTATTATGAGTTAAGTTTACAGCTAGTAAAATCAGCTTCGTACATTTCCGCATCAAGGTTTTTGACGAATTTTCCATCGATTAATGTTCCATTTCGAGAATTAATTTCCTTGAAACCTTCATCCATTGCTTTGGTTGGATCATAACCTAGTTTCGCCATAGCTCCTGTTGCAAAAATAATAATATCAAAGAGGGCATCAATAATAACCTCAGGTTCATGTTTGGCATCATGAGTAATTTGAGATGCAATTTCAGTTGCTCTTTCTCGAGCCGATATACTATCGTAATTTCCTGTGCTTTCTAATAATTCTTCAATAATAAACGACGTTTCTTTTGTGTGATTAAATCCTTTTTCTATAAGTCCACGTTCTCGGTTCCACTGCACAATTTTTTCAAACATATTCATAGTTAAATTATAACATGTTCAGCATGCTATAATTATTGTATGAAAGGTAAACTTATTGTTATTGACGGTACTGATGGCTCAGGTAAAGCCACACAAGTTGTAGGTATAAAAAAACGACTGGTAAATGAAGGAGTTGCAGTGGAATCTCTTGATTTTCCACGTTACTATCATAATTTCTTTGGGGAAATGATTGGTGAAGCATTAAAAGGTGAATATGGTGATTGGGCTGGAACACATCCAAAAATAGCATCAGTTATGTATGCAAACGACCGTGCTGAATCAGCACCCCAGATTAAACAGTGGTTGGAGGAGGGAAATGTTGTAATTCTCGATCGTTACGTTTCTTCTAATCAAATTCATCAAGGAGGAAAAATCAAAAATCTTGATGAGCGAAAAGAATTTCTTGGATGGTTAGATACTATGGAGCATGAAATAATGAAAATCCCTCGACCCGATATGATTCTCTATCTAGATGTACCTATCGTCATTACCCAAAAATTACTCATTGAAAAAGGAAATAAAGAATCCAAAAAATATTTGGAAGGGCAAGGTGACCAACATGAAGATAATCCACAACACCTAGAAGATGCAAAACAATCAGGGTTAAAAATGATCGCAGATAATAATAATTGGATAAAGATTGAATGTGCACCAGAAGGAACACTGAGATCAATTGAAGATATCCATGCTGATATTTATGCAGAAATTAAAAAGCTTATATAAGCTTTTTAATTTGAATTATTGTTATAATGAAATTATGAAAAAAATTATTATTGTAATTATCACTTTGATAGTTCTTGGGGGAGGATGGTACCTACTGTCACCCTTATTTATTAACGAAACAGTAGAAGAATCATTACCAATTATAATTACATCATTAACTGACGTTGAAATACCTGATGATATTATTCTCGATCAAGACACCATTATGGATGAGCTTATGGTTGAAATAAATTCTACGACAAATGTCATAATAGCTGGAAATTTTGCTGGTGCTGATGCACGTCACGAGGGAAGTGGCCAACTAAAGATTATTTCTGATGGTAATCAACAGTACCTGCGTTTTGAAGACTTCTCTGTTACAAATGGCCCAGATTTATTTGTTACCCTGAACAAAGGTAACTCACCTGAAGGTGGTCATGTATTAATTGAGGCTTTAAAGGGAAACGAGGGTAATCAAAATTATGATATTTCAAAATATGATATTAGTGATTATCAATCAGTTTCAATTTACTGCCGAGCTTTCTCTGTCGAGTTTGCTACCGCACAATTATAATATCTACATTATTTTATAATTCGTATATACTTTATATATGAATTCGACTATTATTCTTTCTGATCTACACATTGGAGATAATATACACTTTAAACGCTTAGCAGCTTTTTTGGAAATATTTGAAAATTTTGATCGCATCATTCTTAATGGTGACTTTTTAGATGACCTTTGGTCATATGATAAAACCGTAACATCAGAATGGTCTTCTTTATTTGATCTTTTAAAAAGAAAAGAAGTGATTTATCTTTTTGGTAACCACGATCGAGATACTCCAGAATTACGCGCTGCTACATCTGATTTTATTGATGTTTATGCTGATACATATAATATTCCTGTCGGAAATTTGGAACTGGTTATTAAGCACGGTCATACTATCTACCCAAGACCAGATGGAATTTTATATGAAAAGAAAAAAACAACTTTTGGTAAGTGGATTCAAAAGACAGTGAAGATTTTGTGGTACTCAGTTTATCCTTTTGTATTAACCTTTCGTTTTTTAATTGAAAAAAACCAAGGTACTCTTTCAAAAATTCAAAGAAATGTTGTTAAGGTACAAAATGACCGAATGAAAGAGTATGCAAAAAAACATCTCGAACCACATCAAATTTTAGTCTGTGGTCATAGTCACCTATCGGAATTTTCACCTGAATTACAATTTATAAATGCAGGTGCTAATTCATATGAACGTGTTGAATATCTGAGTATTAGAGATGAAAAAATGGAATTAGTTACTAGAGAGCTATAACAGGTTGTTATAGCTTTTTATTTGCTATAATGAGTATATGAAAATAATACTTGTTGATGCTGTCGATTTGTTTATTAGTGATATTGGGGTCATAGATCAGAAAATATATGAAC
This sequence comes from Crocinitomicaceae bacterium, assembly GCA_047637555.1. GTDB lineage: Bacteria > Patescibacteriota > Minisyncoccia > Phycocordibacterales > UBA1006 > UBA1006. The sequence continues at coordinate 7,753 of JBLIKX010000006.1, read as the reverse complement.
TGTTGGAGGAATATGCTACACCAAAAATAATAGTAACAAATGCTCCTGCAGAAAAATTTGAGGAATTTGGTCTGAATTACGTCCCGTATCCTGTTTTTACCCTTAGTAAACAACCTTCAAAATCAGATCCTGAGTATTTTAATATCTTATTTGAGGAGTATAGTATTTTTGCTTCAGAATGTATCTATATTGAACACAATAAGGAAGCAGTAGCATCAGCACAAAGCGTAGGTATAAAAAGTTATTATTTTAATTCAGAAAAAAAGGACTTAAAATTATTAAAAGAATTTATAGATAACAGCATATAATAATGTGAAAAATATAATATTAGGAGGAGGGTGTTTCTGGTGTTTAGATCCCGTATTTAAAATGGCAAAAGGAGTAAGTAAGGTTGTTGTTGGTTTTGCCGGGGGACCAGAAAAAAACCCAAGCTATTATGAGGTTGCCAATGGCAAAACAGGTCACGCAGAGGTTATAAAAATTACCTATGATTCAAACGTTATTGATTTAAAAAAAATATTAGAAATATTTTTTACCCTTCATGATCCTACAACTTTAAATAGGCAAGGAGCAGATAAGGGAACACAGTATAGGAGTATCATTTTATACGACAACAACGAAGATAAGCTTATTGCTAATAAAATTATCAGTGATTTGAATAATGCGGAAGCATATCCTAATTCAATAGTTACTGAGCTAGCAGCACTAGAGGAATTTTATCTAGCTGATGAAGAACATCAAGATTACTTTAATAAAAACCCTCATCAAGCGTATTGCCAGATTGTTATTGCTCCAAAAATTGAAAAGTTTAATAAAGTGTTTAATAACTGAATATAATATCTTTGGTTTTTATTTTGGTAAAAGATATAATTTAACTATGAACGGACTCACAACATCACAAATAATAGATTTACAAAAAGAACATGGACTTAATGAACTCGTAAAGGCTAATAAAAAATCACTTTTTTCTATTTTAATTAATCAATTTAATAATACTTTAATTATTATTTTGATTGTTGCCGCTATTATTTCTGCATTCCATGATGTAACTGAGGCAATTGTTATTGGGGTTATTATTGTATTGAATGCTGCTGTTGGATTTTTTCAAGAATTTAGGACTGAGAAAACACTGGAGGCATTAAATAATATGATTAGTCCAAGTATACGAGTCATCCGTGACGGACAAGATAAAATGATTGAAACAAAATTTCTTGTTCCTGGAGATATTGTGGTCTTGAGTGAGGGTGACAAAATTCCAGCTGATGGATTATTAGTTCAATCAAATAATATCCGTGCAGAAGAATCAGCGCTAACTGGAGAATCTGTTCCTGTGGAAAAATATAATCATGATGAATTGTTTATGGGAACGTCGCTCGTTCGTGGTTCGGGACTTATGCAGGTTATGAGTATTGGTTCACAAACAAAATTTGGAGAAATTGCAGAGCTAACAACAAACACAACAAACACACAATCACCAATTCAAAAAGAACTAGCTTCAATTGGGGTCTTTGTTGCAAAAATGGCAGGAATTATTTCTGCACTGTTAATGATTATTCATGTTTTACGTAATATGGGTGGTGATGAATCACTCTTTCAGGTTATAGCAGAAGGGTTTACTTTTGCGGTATCAGTAGCCATTGCTGCTGTACCAGAAGGGCTAGCAACAACCATTACGGTCGCTCTAGCCCTTGGTGCCTCAGTTCTCGCAAAGAAAAATGCCATAATCAAGAAGCTTTCTTCTACGGAGACCTTAGGTGCGGTGAGTACTATTTGCTCTGATAAAACGGGAACTTTAACAAAAAATGAAATGACGGTTCGGGTGATGGTGAGTTCTGATAATCAATATTTAGATATTTCAGGCGTTGGTTATAACCCAGAAAATGGAAAAGTTGAAACTGAACCAAAGGACATCAGGGAATTTTTACGTATGTCTGATATTGCTTATTATTGTAATGAAGCAAAATTGATTCAAAATAACGAAGGAGTCTCAATATTAGGAGATCCTACAGAAGCAGCGATGTTAACCATGGCCGAAAAAGTATATTTATCATCTGGTGATGATAAAACCGATTATATTCAGGAATCTATATTTCCTTTTGACTCAAATCGAAAATTAATGTCAGTAGTCGCTACTAATACAATGGGTAATTCATTCGTTTTTGTAAAAGGAAGCCCTGATCATGTCTTAGATAAATGTACTCATTTTTGGAATGGTGAAGAATCTGAGATTATTACTGCTGAAAAAAACCAAGAAATACAATCAGTATATGACGACCTTGCATCACAAGCTTTACGTGTTTTGGCTTTGGCTTATAAACCTATAAAAGAATACCCAGAGAAGGTAGAGCATGCAGAGTCTGAACTTATTTATGTAGGTTTAGTTGGGATGATTGATCCACCTCGAGAAGACGTTGAATCTGCTATCGTAGAAACCAAAAAAGCAGGAATTAGAACTATTGTTATTACGGGTGATTATGGAATTACCGCTTCGGTTATTGCTTCTGAGTTAGGTATCGTTGAAAAAGGAAATCATAGAATTATTACGGGAGATGAACTTGAAACTATTGATGATGAATCCCTCGCTAAAATATTAAATAACCATAACCGCGGAGTAATCTTTGCTCGATCACTACCGGCCCAAAAAATGCGTATTGTAGAGGCATTACAAAAAAACGGTGAGGTTGTTGCAATGACCGGAGATGGAGTAAATGATGCTCCTGCACTAAAAAGAGCTGATATAGGGGTCGCTATGGGTATCACAGGAACTGCAGTATCAAAGGAGGCAGCAACATTGATTCTTTTAGATGATTCTTTTTCAACCATTGTTCGAGCTGTCCGCGAGGGTCGTAGGATTTATGATAATTTGAAAAAATTTGTGCTGTACACTTTGTCATCTAATGTTGGAGAGTTAGTGGTTATTTTCATCTCAATACTCTCTGGTATTCCATTAATTCTAACAGCAATTTTAATCCTAACAATTAACTTGGGTACTGATATTTTACCGGCGATTGCTCTGGGAGTTGATCCTGGAGATGATGATTTGATGGAGCGGCAACCACGCGATCCACAGTCTCGCGTTTTGGATAATGCATTTCTTAAAAGATTATTTATAATAGGAGGAATAATTGGAATATCTGTTATTGCCGCATTTGTTTATACCTTGATTAGTGATGGATGGACGTGGGGAACTGAATTTAATAGTGAGACCTTGAAACATGGTCAAACCTTGGCATTTGCAACATTAGTGATTATTCAACTCATGAATTCCTTTTCCGTGAAAAGTACTTTACCAATTACCTTAAGGCAAATTTTTAACAATAATTTTCAATTTATCGCAATTATAATTTCACTAGTTATAGTACTGTTGGTAGTCTATTTACCATTCTTTAATCAAGTAATAGGAACAATGCCTCTCTATGGTGCTGATTGGTTAGTTATCGGTATCGCATCAATAGTACCTATTATAATTTTTGAAAATATAAAAAGGTTTAATACCAAAAAAATAGCTTAGGCTATTTTTTTGGTATACTATTTGTATGAAAATATATTTTGCAGGTTCAATTCGAGGCGGTCGTGATGATAAAGAAAACTATAAAAAAATTATTGATTGGTTAAAAAAATATGGAGTCGTATTAACTGAACATATTGGATTGGATTCATTGTCTGAAAAAGGGCAGACAGAGTTTTCTGAAGAAAAGATTTACACACAGGATACAGATTGGGTTCGCGAATCAGATATTGTTATTGCTGAGGTAACTCAGGTGAGTTTGGGTGTTGGGTATGAATTAGGATTCGCAGAATCATTAAATAAACGAGTGGTATGTTTATTTAATACAAGTTCTGGAAAATCATTATCAGCAATGGTTCGTGGAAATAAAAATCTGAAGGTCATTAATTATTCTTCTTTGGATGAAATCCCTAATATTTTACAAGAAATATTTAATTAATTCCAAGAGGGATTTTTTTTGTTTTATAAAACCACAGTGGTATATTTGAGGTATGAAACTACAAACAATATGGAACTTATCAGAAATAGGAAAGAGTATTAAGGATAGTTCTTTTAAACTAGAGCGAATAGCGCTAGAAAAGAAATACACCTCTTTCTCTAAAAAATGGAGAAAAGACAAAAGTTTCTTAACGAATGATAAAAGTCTGCAAAAAGTACTTAATCAGTATGAAAAATTATCTGATTTTGGAACCAAGGAACTCACCTATATTTATCTTATGCGTCAGGTTGATACGGTAAATATCGATCTACAAAAAGCAGAGAAAAAGGCGGAAGAGTTTTTTCAAAACCAAGCTCAGTTAACTCGATTTTTTATTCTGGAGCTAGGAACGATCGATAAGATAAATCAAAAGAAATTTTTGAAGTCTCCCTTGTTGAAAACGTATCATCATTTCTTAAAAAATATTTTTGATCAAGCTAAATTTAGACTCTCAGAAAAAGAAGAACACATTCTGTCGTTAAAGTCCGGTGTATCACATGGTAACTGGCAGGCAATGCTAGGTGAATTTTTATCAAAACAATCACGAGAGGTTTTAGTTTTAGATGAAAAAAAGGTTATTAAAAAAGAACAAACCTTTGCTGAAATTCAATCACTAACGCAACATGAGAATAAACGTATCCGAACAAAGGCTGCAGAAGCAGTCCATGAAATTCTCGCAGAGCATGCACCTCTCGCAGAAAAGGAGTTCAATAGTATTTTAGAGAATAAAAAAATTAATGATGACCTGCGTGGTTACAATAGAGCGGATCATTCTCGTATTCTCTCTGATGATATTAATTTTGACATTGTTGATACTATGACCGGAGTGGTGACAGATAATTTTAAACTCGCGAAAGATTTCTACAAATTAAAAGCACAATTATTAGGGCAAGATAATTTGGCGTATCACGAACGTAATGTACCTACAGGTAATATTTCTTCTGAACATGATTATGAGACCTCTGTTAAATTAGTTGATCAGGCTTTGCAAAATATTGATAGTGAATTTGTCGACATCTACCGAGATATGATAACGGGTGAACGTATTGATGTATTTCCTCGAAAAGGAAAGCGTGGTGGAGCATTCTGCATGTACTGGGGCTATTCTGATCCTGTATACGTTATGTTAAATCATACAAATCGAGTAACTGATACAACAACATTGGCACACGAAATTGGTCATGCTATTCATGGAACCCTAACCAAACAAGAATCATCAATCAATTATGATACACCGATGTTCGTTGCAGAAATTGCTTCAAATTTCTGTGAAGAATACGTTTTTGATCTCATTTCAGAAGAATTATCTGACAAAGAGCGTCTGGTTTTGAATATGGAAAAAATTGGCTCTGCTGTTTCCAGTATAATGCGACAAGTCGCGGCATATAATTTTGAGCGAAATATTCATGATGAGTTTAGAGAAGAAGGATACCTCTCAAAAGATCAAATAGGAAAAATTTTCACAAAACATATGAAATCATACATGGGACCAGCCGTTGTTCAGGATGATGGAGCAGAAAACTGGTGGGTATATTGGGGTCATTTTAGAAATCCATTTTACGTATATACCTATGCATCTGGATTACTACTGGCAAATGCCATGCGAGCAAAAGTTTCAGAAAATCCTGAATATATTTCCTCTGTTAAAAAATTCTTCTCAACAGGAACCAGTATGTCACCACAAGAATTATTTGATTCAATAGGAATTGATATTACTGACGGAAATTTTTGGCAAACAGGAATAGATGAGATTAGTGATTTATTGAAAGAGACAAAGAAATTAGCAAAGAAGCTAGGGAAGATATAAAAGCCTGTAAGCTTTTTTTATTTACCTCAAAATGTACAATTAAATGAATAAGAAAGCGACGACGACCATTATGAATTTACGTCGATTTTATTCTCGTGTTTCGAGAATAAAATTCTACGATATAAATGCTAAACTTAAATTATGAAAATCACAGATAAAATTAAAGATTCAATCAAAAATGCGCTCCAAAAATTAGGAATTTCATATGAAGGTGAAATTACAATTGAACATCCTCGTGAATTATCGCATGGTGATTATGCGACTAACATTGCAATGTCTATATTTGCTGTTGAGCAAAAAAGAAAAAAGAAATCAGCTCAACGCGCTTTTCCAGATGAAAAAATAAAAAGAGGAAGTATTATAAATAATTTGAAAATTGAAGGTTTTAATTTCAAGAATCCACGTGAACTTGCAGAAGCAATCGCAGAAAAGACCTCAGCACCGGAAATTTCATCAGTGGAAATCGCTGGTCCAGGATTTATTAATATTCGACTATCAGACGAGTTCCTTTTAAATGAATTACAGGTAATTCACACATCTGCGGATAAATATGGTTGGAATAATAGCTGGGAAGGAAAAAAGATTTTAGTTGAACATTCATCCCCAAATCTTTTCAAGCCATTTCATATTGGTCATATGATGAATAACACTGTTGGAGAGTCAATGACAAGGCTGTGCCGAACTACAGGGGCAGAAGTATCTATGATCTCGTATCCATCTGATGTTTCATTAGGGATTGGTAAGTCCGTGTGGCAATTTCTACAATACGGAGTTGAAAAGATTGATGAGTTTGAAACGCTTGCAGAGAAAATGGTTTTTTTGGGTAAATGTTATTCAGAAGGAACCAAGGCATTTGTTGATGATAAAAATATTGAACCACGTATCCGAGAAATTACTCAAGATATCTATGAACATAGAGACACGAATGCATACGCAGCTTATAAGATTGGACGAGATTTGAATCTAGAATATTTTATTAAAATGACAGCCCAATTAGGCTCAGAATTTGATGGATTTATTTTTGAATCAGAAGCAGGGAAAATTGGTAAAGAAATTGTTTTGGAAAATACACCTTCAGTTTATTCTCAATCTAACAACGCATTTATTTTTGAACCATCTGAAGCAGATTTGGTACAAAATAAATCACTTCATACACGAGTATTTATAAACAAGGATGGTAATCCAACCTATGAGGCAAAAGATACCGGTTTATTGAAATTAAAATTTGATCGTTACGTTCCTGATCTTTCTCTATTAGTTACCGATACCGAACAAGGTCCTTATTACCAAGTCGTTCTTGAGGCAGCGGGAAAGATTAACAAAGAATGGGAAGATAAGACTGTTCATAAAACCCATGGACGCATGCAATTCAAAGGAAAAAAAATGTCATCACGATTAGGGGATACACCACTTGTTTCTGATATTTTAGATGTTGTGAAATCAGAAGTTGTTGAACGATCTGGTGAACGAAATTTATCACAAGAACAAATTGATATGATTGCGATTGCTTCGGTTAAATATGCCGTCCTGCGAAATCAGGCAGGAAAGAATATCAATTTTGATCCAGAAACATCATTATCATTTGAAGGGGATTCAGGCCCATACTTGCAATATACCTATGCACGTTCAGGTTCAATGATTAGAAAAGCATTAGATTTAGGTATTGATATTGACAGTACTCGACCAGAGAATTGGGAAACAACAGATATCGAGCGATACCTATATCGATTCCCAGAGGTTGTAGATGTTGCATTCAAGGAATTAGCACCACATATGATAGTGACCTATATCACTGAATTAGCTCAACTATTTAACTCTTGGTATGGAAATACAAAAATTGTTGATGAAGAAGATGAAACCAGTGCTTATAAATTAGCACTAACTCAATCAGTCGCACAGGTCATTAAGAATGGACTTTGGATACTCGGTATCAATGCTCCAGAAGAAATGTAAAACAATC
>JBLIKX010000005.1:0-30721 GCA_047637555.1 Crocinitomicaceae bacterium | reverse complement strand
GGTTTAAATTTGGTATAATATGAGAATGAATAAAATTCAAGTAAAAAATCCTATTGTTGAATTAGATGGAGATGAAATGACACGAATTATTTGGAAAATGATTAAAGATAAGCTTATTTTTCCATATCTTGATTTAGATATTAAATATTTTGATTTAAGTATTGAATCTCGTGATAAGAGCAAAGATCAAGTAACTATTAAGGCTGCGGAAGCAATAAATAAATATAACGTTGGTATTAAATGTGCAACAATTACTCCTGATGAAAGTCGCGTAGAAGAGTTTAACTTGGAGCATATGTGGCAGTCTCCAAATGGAACTATTCGAAATATTATTGGAGGAACAGTATTTCGTGAGCCTATTTTAATGAATAATATTCCGCAATACATTCCGGGTTGGAAATACCCAATTTGTATAGGTCGACATGCTTTTGGTGATCAGTATAAAGCTACTGATGTATTAATTTCATGTAAAGGGAAATTAACTATGAAATTTGAACCAGAGGACGGATCAAATACTAAAGAGTGGGAAGTATATAATTTTGAAAATTCTGGTGTAGCAATGGCTATGTATAACACAGACGAATCAATTTATAGTTTTGCTCGTGCCTCTATGCAACAAGCATTATTAAAAAAATGGCCGCTGTACCTTTCAACAAAGAACACCATTTTAAAATCTTATGATGGACGTTTTAAAGATATCTTTCAGGAGGTATACGATAGCGAATTTCAAGAACTTTTTAAAAAAATTAATATTTTTTATGAACATAGATTAATAGATGACATGGTTGCGTACGCTATCAAGTCAGAAGGAAAATTTGTATGGGCATGTAAAAATTATGACGGTGACGTACAATCAGATATAGTCGCACAAGGTTATGGCTCACTAGGATTAATGACATCAGTTCTTATAAGCCCTGATGGTAAAACTGTAGAATCAGAGGCAGCACATGGGACTGTTACACGTCATTACAGAAGACATCAGCAAGGAGAAGAAACTTCTACAAACCCTATTGCCTCAATTTTTGCATGGACACGTGGGTTATCTCATCGTGCAAAAATTGATAATAACATTGAACTTGATTCTTTTTGTAAAACTTTAGAAAAAGTATGTGTTGATGTTGTTGAATCGGGATATATGACAAAAGATTTGGCTTTATTAATTAATAAAGAAAAAATTAAAAAAAATGATTATTTAAATACAGAAGAGTTCCTAGAAAAAATATCTGAATATTTAAGAAAACGTATTATCTAAATAATACTGTCGAAATTCATCAAAGGTTGCGAGCATCGTAAAAAGTCCCTATAAATAGTGTCTTTTTTCTTTACCTAGGTTGGATATTCGAAATTTTGGTATAATAAATTTATGATAAACAATACACAATTATTTATTTCCTATTTTTTACAAATAGTTATAGCACTAACGCTCGTTAATGTTTGGATTGTACACTTTTCTAAACCTACTAAATACAGAGGAAAGGGAGCAAAAAATATGTTAAATGAATTTAAGGTATATAATTTGCCAGCATGGTTTATGTACTTTGTGGGAATTTCAAAATTAATAATAGCTTCGTGCTTAATCATTGGAATTTGGTTTCCTATTTTTGTTTTTCCAGCAACGGTATTGTTAGCTGTACTTATGATTGGAGCAATAACTATGCATTTTAAGGTAAAAGATTCTTTTAAAAGAACTGCACCAGCTACTATTTTGTTATTTATTACATTTATGCTTATGACTTTAATTCTTTACTAAGCGAGTAAGTATTTTGTTGTAATTAAATAGTAAGAAAGACTTGTGAATATTCCTAATATTCACTATTCACTATTTACTATCCAAGTTCGAACTTCTCTGAGATAGTTGAGCATCAAAAAAGTTTTTATTTATAAGGGTTCTTTATCTTGAATTGAATCCAACAAGTTGCATCGCAGAAATTGAAGAGGTTATAACTGGCATTGGAGTATATTTCGTACAATAAATTCAACATGTATTAGGTATTAAACAGAATTAGCTATAAGATTATTTCTTTAGTAATTTCCACTTTAACAGTATCTAACCAGTTGAGCATACAAATAAATGAATGAAAACGTTTAATAAAGATTGAGACTCAGCCTAGTTTTTGATACAATAATGTATATGAATGATAACCAAGCAGAATTACTAATTGAAACATTACGAGAATCAAATCGTATTTTAGAAAAAAAGTTAGAACAACTTGATCGCTCTCTTGATCAAATTAAAGACCAGCTCAGAGAGATAAATAATTAATAAAAACCGCTCAGGCGGTTTTTATTGTTGTTGATTCCAAAGAGAATAATATAAATCTTTATTATTAAGAAGTTCTTGATGTGATCCATATTCACACATTTCTCCGTTACGTAATACATAAATAGTATCAGCATGCTCAATCGTAGAGAGGCGATGCGCAACTAGAATCATAATCAAAGATGGATTTTGTTTTTTGATCTCAAGAATAGTATCAGTAATTTCTTTCTCGGTGAGTGAGTCTAAATTGGATGTGGCTTCATCAAAAATTAATATATCTGGATTACGAAGTAATGCACGAGCAATAGCAATACGTTGTCGCTCTCCACCAGAGAGCTTAATTCCATTTTCGCCCAAGACCGTATTTAAACCTCCTCCATTACGTTCTATTATACTTGTTGCTTGGGCTTGGTCGATTGCGAGCAAGCAGTCTTTATCAGTTGCGCTTGGACATACAAATAAGAGGTTATCTCGTATGGTCCCAGCAAAGACCTGACTTTCTTGTGGTACATATCCAACATTATTACGTAAGGTTGTGATGTTAACCCTCGTGCTGTTTATACCATTATATTTTAGTACACCAGAATCGGCATCATAAAGGCCTAGGAGTAATTTTAAGAATGTTGATTTTCCAGAACCGCTTGGTCCAGCTAGGGCAATAGTATCTCCTGATTGAATTGATAATGAAATATTATGTAAGGCACTTGTATCGTCATTATAACCAAAAGAAACATTCTCGAGATCTATTGATATTATTTTTTTAATTTCTTTTTTAGTAACAGAATTTTCTTGTTCTATTTTTTTTGATAATATTTTTTCAAGTTCTCCAACAGATGCTTTTGTTTCTTGATAACTCTGAACAAGATTAGCAAACTGTCCTAGGGGTCCAAATACAAAAAATCCATAGAACCATAGTGCAAGAAATTCTCCAAGACTAATTTGTCCTCTAAAAATTAACACCATTGATACAAATACAATAAGGGTACTTATGGTATTTACTAATGTTCCTTGTATGAAACTTAGTTTACGTAAAATTACTACCTTTTTTAGTTCAAGCTCTAGGATCTCCTCGTGTACATCATTGAGACGATCAATCTCTTGTTCCTCTAAACCAAGAGATTTAACCAAGCCAACATTTTGTAATGTCTCTGTCGTTGATGCAGCTAAATCTGCGCTACGAGACACAATAAATTTTTGTGCTTCTTTTATACTTCGCCCTGTTATGTAGACAATTCCACCTACAACAGGTATTGATAGGCTAAACACAAGACCAATCCACCAGTGGACACTAAAAGCATATGAAATTACAAATATCATTCCAATTAATGAAAAGAAACCTATATTAATAGTGTCAATAATTAATTTCTTGGCATTATCTCGTGCTTTTTGAAGTTTTTGTAATATAGATCCTGACTGCTCATCCTCAAAGACTTTAAATGGTAACGAGAAAACATGTCCGACTGAATTGTTATACATACCCGTTCCAACACGTTCTGAAATGACATTTACATAGTAATCTTGGAATGCTTTTGCAGTCCTTGAAATTAATGCAACTCCAATATATAGAAGCAACATTAAACCAACTCCCAAAATAAATTCATTTTCTGCGTAGTTTTGGAAATTTGAAGCGTATTTATCAATAACCACGCGAAAAACTTGAGGATTCATAAGAGAGAATATTTGATTCACTGCCGCAAATAACAATGATAATCCTAATAATTTTTTATGTTTCTTAATGTAAATAATGAGTGTTTTCATGGCTTAAGTATAACTAAAAATAATAGTTAATCCACATGTCTTTAATAATTGTATATTGGGTTGTATACTGTAGGTATGATATTCGAACAAATTGTATATGGTGTTGGTGAACTGTTGGTTAAAATACCTGCAATGTTTTATCTTATATTGTTTTTGATATTCTTTGTTATTATTGTGGTCATAAGCGTTGCCTATAAATTTCATTTAAAAAAGTATGCCTTTAGAAATTATACTTCGGGTATCATTCGGCTTGTTTATATTTCAGGTCTTGGGATATTAACATTGATAAGTATTATTTTACTGGTAATTATTTTTGCACAATTATGATTCAATTAGCTCCTAATGAAAAAATTTTAGCAGTATTCAGAAAACATTGGTTTGTTATATTTTTTGAGATCTTTGGACTTGTTGTGCTCGGCTTGTTGCCTCTGGTTATACATATGTTTGGAAGAATCTTTTTCTATGATTCTCTTGGTCTTGCTGTTTTGAGTGTCTTTGGTTTTCTATACCTTATGTACCTTACTGGTTTGTGGGTCTTTGGTTTTGGTGTGTGGTTGGATTTCTATCTTGATAAAATGTTACTGACAAATCAGCGCGTAATTGAAATTGAACAACGTGGTCTCTTTTCGCGCGAAATTTCTAGTTTGAATCTGGAGAGTATACAAGACGTAACGATCGAGTCACATGGTATTATTCAAACATTTTTTAAATTAGGTGATATTCATGTACAAACCTCAGGTGCTCAACGACAAGTATCAATGACCTATCTGGCGCATACTGAACATGCTAAAAATATAATTATGGATTTACATACTCAAACATTAAATCGTACCAGATCAGTTCGTATCGAAAATAATTAAAAAAATCTCTGGGTTTTTAATTTTGCTTTGCTATAGTAACAACATGAATAATCAGAAATCTTGGGATCAAGAATACCAAAAACCTCAACTTGTAACACAATCACATAAACCACAAAAAGATTTCTTGCGTTTTGTTAAGTGGATTAAAAACAACAAACATATTGATCTGTATTCTGGAATTACGGTTTTAGATCTTGGTTGTGGGGTAGGGCGGAATAGTTTTTATATGGCGGATCATTATGACGCAACGGTACACGGCTATGATTTCTCGTCAGATGCTATTGAAAAAGCTCGAAAAACTCATGGACATGAATTAGTAAAATTTCAAGAACGTAATATAGGAAAACCATTTCCGCTGGAAGATAATTCTATTGATATTATTTTAGACGTTACAACATCTAATGCCTTGAGTGAGTTTGAGCGAACGATATATTTAAAAGAATGTGAACGTGTACTAAAAACAACAGGGTATATGTATGTTCGAACTCTAGCAAAAGAAGGCGATAAGAATGCACAAAAGCTAGTAAAAGAATTTCCAGGAGGGGAATACGATACTTACAAACATCCGCAACTAGGTGTTAAGGAACGAATTTTTTCAGGTCCAGATTTTAAGGATTTATATGGTAAATATTTAGAGGTGGTTCGTATGGAACGAAAGACAGGATATCAACGATGGGAAAGTCAGTCCTATAAACGCAACTATTGGAATATCTATATTAAGGCAAAATAAAAAACACATAATGTGTTTTTTATTTTATTAAATCGAATTAATTAAATATAAATTATTTATAGATTTCAAATATACTATTAACCAAGAAGGCCTTAGTAATACTCAATATTAAAATTAAAAAGGTATTCTTAATGCTAAAAGTAACCTTGAGGTAGATTCTCTTAACACTCCCAAGAGCCATAAGTCTAATGCTACCTGTCTAGAGTGTGAAGAATTTATAACTTCAAAAACTGTGGTTAATGAAAACAGAAACTTATCTCTTAAATGGTTATGTGGAATGTACCGGAAGCCCTAGTGTTTGTTTTTTACGAACAGCTGATATATATAATCGCTAGGTAAGATTTGATCAATAGCTTAAATTATTTCTATAACAAAAAAAGCCAAGCTTTTGTCTGACTGTTTTATTTTGCCTCAATGACGAAGATAGTATTCGTTGAGCCTGGTGTTCCAAATTTTGAACCAGCCGTAACAACAATTTGTTCTCCAGTTACTGCCCAGTTATTTTTCTTTACGAGTTTTTGAATTTCTCGAGTGAGCTCAGTGATACCTCCAGACATATTCGAAAGTACTGGCTGGCAACCATAGAGTAATTGCAGTTGATTGAATGTACGACGCTTGGGTGTGATAGCTATCAACCCATGGTGAGGTTTAAATCGTGCAATCATCTGCGCTGTTAATCCTGACTCTGTTAGGCTCACCAATAATCGAGCTCGAACATTATTTGCAATTCGTACTACCGATACCGACATTGCATCAACAATCGCGCGAGATTCATTCATGTATGTAAGCTGTGTATTTTTAATCTGAGGTTCGGTTCGTTTTGCAATAGCGGTCATAGTTTGAACAGATTCAACAGGATAGTTACCAATCGTTGTTTCTCCTGAGAGCATTATAGCATCCGTTCCGTCGAGAATAGCGTTTGCAATATCAGAGACCTCTGCTCGTGTTGGAACAGGGGACTTCTCCATCGAGTCCAACATTTGCGTTGCTGTAATAACTGGTTTACCTAGTTTATTGCATTTTTCTATAATCATTTTTTGGACTAGAGGTACTTTCTCTACGCCAATCTCAACCGCCATGTCACCTCGCGCGACCATTGCACCATCAGCAATGGCTAATATTTCATCAATATTCTCAACAGCTGGTGTTGTTTCTATTTTAGCAATTATTTTTGCTTTATTGTTGTGTTTGTTAAGGATTTTTTTTAAATCCCGTACGTCATTTGCAGTTTGAACAAATGAGAGAGCCATAAAATCAACATCATGCTCAATACCGAATAACACATCCTTTTTATCTTTGGCTGTTAGTGATGAAATAGAGAGAAGTGTGTCTGGTAGATTCACACCTTTACGTGATGATAATGCTCCTCCGACAATAATCTTACAGTAAATATTGTTACCAGAGATGCGCTCTACAAAAAGTTCCAATTTCCCATCATCAACCTTTATTGTTGCACCTTTTGATACTTCTTGAGGAAGTTTTTTGTAATTTACAAAAACTTTTTCAGAGGTGCCTATGCATTTCTCTGTAGTCAATATTATTGATTCGTTTTTTTCTAATACGGTACCTTTTGTCACTTCACCCACTCGAATCTTTGGACCAGAAAGGTCTTGGAGGATGGCTACTGGCTGCTTGGTAGACTTTTCAATAGCTCGCACCAGATTGAATGTTTCCAAGTGGTCTTCGTGTGTTCCATGACTAAAATTCATTCGTGCTACATTCATTCCTGCATCTACCATTTGGGTAAGCGTTTTTTTATTACAAGATACAGGACCCATGGTTGCTACTATTTTTGTTTTCTTTTGTTGGATTAATTTCATGGATTTATTATATAATAAAAAAATGCACCTATATAGTTTATTACCAGTTAATTTTTTCCTTATTATTTTTTTCGAGATAATTATTAGTTTGTGAGAAATGCTTAGATCCTTTGAATCCACGATAAGCACCTAAAGGAGAGGGGTGTGAGGATTCTAAAACTAAATGTTTGGATCTATTAATAATAGATCCTTTCTTCTTGGCATAATTTCCCCAAAGAAGAAATACGACATGATTTCTCTCATTTGAAACCTTTTGAATAATATAATCAGTAAATTCTTCCCATCCATAACCAGCATGGCTTCCGGGATTATCTTCTTCGACCGTAAGAACAGAGTTTAACAATAGAACTCCTTGTTTGGCCCAAGGCTGGAGGCTCCCATTTGTGAAATCCTTAAGGATCCTTATGTCTGATTCAATTTCTCTGTAAATATTTTTTAAAGAAGGAGGAGGTGTAATTTTTTCTGGAACTGAGAACGATAACCCATTTGCCTGATCAGGTCCATGATATGGATCCTGACCCAAGATAACCACAGATACTTTATCAAAAGGAGTTAATTTAAATGCATGAAAGAGATCTTTTTGATGAGGGTAAATAGTTTTATTTTTATATTGATTAACTATAAAATCCCACAATTTTTTGAATTGTTTCGTCTCTAGATAGTGTTTTAATATTTTATTCCAGCTTTGCTCTATTAATACCTTCATATTCTTAAGAATACCACATAAATAAGGCTATTTTTGGTATTTGAGACCTTTGAGTGTGCTATACTGTTCTCATAATATTATGGCAAAAAAAGAAACTAAAAAAGGAGGTTACAACGCATCAGACATTGCAGTCTTAGAAGGATTAGAGCCGGTACGAAAACGACCGGGTATGTACATCGGGTCAACAGGTCCAGACGGACTTCATCACCTTATCCGAGAAATTTTTGATAACTCACGTGATGAAGCCATGGGAGGATTTTGTGACCATATTGAAATAGCATTATTACCAGGAAATATGATTCGTGTTGTTGATAATGGACGAGGTATTCCCGTTGATAAACATCCTAAAACAAAACAATCAGCGCTTGAGGTTATCATGACAACTCTTCATGCAGGAGGTAAGTTTGATAATGAATCATATAAATTCTCTGGAGGTCTACATGGTGTAGGTGCATCAGTGGTAAACGCACTTTCTATTTATACACGAGCAGAGGTGCACCGTGATGGAGACAAGTACTTCCAAGAATACTCTATTGGAAAACCAAAAGCAGATGTAAAGAAATATGGAAAAACAGACCATCAAGGAACTATTATCTCTTTCATACCCGATGAAACTATTTTTGCAGAAGTTCTCTTTAGTTGGGAGCGAATTATTAAACACTACCAACAACAAGCCTACTTGGTAAAAAATCTCCGCGTCTCATTGATTGATGCTCGAGAGTATAAAGGAGAGATTGATTTAGATACGGTCTACTTAGAGGATTTGAATATGCAAACTACCTCAAAGAGTTTTTATTTTGAAGGAGGAATTGTATCAATGGTACGATATCTTAATGCTCATCAAAAACCAGTTCATAAAACTATCTTTCATGTTGAAAAAGAAACAGAAGACGGAATTCAAGTAGAAGTAGCATTGCAATATGTGAATGATATTTCACCTCGAATTGTTCCTTTTGCAAATAATATTTCCACTCCAGGTGGGGGAATGCATATTACAGGTTTCAAAACAGCACTAACTCGATTATTGAATGTTTATAATAAAAAGAACAAAGTCCTCTCAGAAAAAGATGGGGCGCTAACGGGTGATGATGTACTAGAAGGAATTACAGCTGTGGTTTCAGTAAAAATGAAAGAGATCCAGTTTGAAGGTCAAACAAAAGACAAGCTCGGTTCTCCAGAAGCTCGAGGGGCAGTGGAAGCAGTCTTTGCTGATGCTCTTTCGACCTTCCTTGAAGAACATCCAGACGATGCTAAGTCTATCCTCAGAAAGGCAGCATTAGCTCTCAAGGCTCGTAAGGCAGCAAAGGCAGCAAAGGACTCAATTCTACGTAAAGGTGCCCTAGAAGGTTTTACTCTTCCAGGTAAATTAACTGATTGTCAGACAAAAAATGCTGACGAGGCAGAAATATTTATTGTTGAGGGAGACTCAGCGGGAGGTACAGCCAAGCAAGGTCGTGATCGCCGAACACAGGCAATTTTACCATTACGTGGTAAACCATTAAATGTTGAGAGAGTACGTCTTGATCGCATGCTAGGTAATAATGAAATTAAATCCATGGTGATTGCCTTTGGTACATCAATTGGTGAAACCTTTGATATTGAAAAGATTCGATATAAAAAAATAGTAATTGCGACGGATGCGGATGTCGATGGAGCACATATTCGAATTCTCCTTATGACATTCTTTTTCCGTTATTTCCGAGAAATGATTGACTTGGGTTACCTTTATGTAGCTCAGCCACCACTCTATAAAATAAAGAAAGGGAAGTCACTTCATTATGCTTATTATGAAGAGGAAAAAAACGCTATTCTAAAAGATCTTGGAATTGAATCAGACGATGATGAAGACGATGATGATACTGATGGAACCGTCAAGAAAAAAGCAGGGAAGGTTCAAATTCAACGCTACAAGGGACTTGGAGAAATGAATGCTGAAGAGTTATGGGAAACAACTATGGACCCTGAGACACGAACCTTAAAACAGGTAACCGTTAATGACGCCATGGAAGCAGATCAAATTTTTGACACACTTATGGGGGCAGATGTTGCACCGAGAAAGGCATTTATCCAGAACAACGCAAAACTAGCCGAAATTGATATCTAGAAGAGAAACGATTGAATTTGGTCGTTAATTTTAAGAAATTTTTCCGCAATATATTTTTATACAACTTATAAAAATTTCTTATAACCACCTTGTACTTCATATTATTTTATATGTTAGATAACTAAGGTAAAATATAAAAAACCAACAGTATGTTGGTTTTTTATATTAATGAATTATTTTAAGCATTTCTTTGCCATTTTTGATAATTCCTCTATACCTTTACGTTTTTGGTTCCGTAGCTTGGTCCAAAACTTTTTCTCATCAGTACTCATTGATTCTGGGATATAGTGTTCTTCTATTCTCCAAAGAGATTTTTGTTCTTGGATTAATTGGTTAATAATATTGAAATCATGATTATTCATATATTTATATTGGGTTAACTAAATAATATATTTCTATTATACCTCTAAAAATGAAATGTGTTATTATTTTTGTATGTTAAAAAAAATGCGTAAAAAAATTTGTAGCAAGATTTGTCCAAAGAAGAAATCACGAGAAATAGTATTAGTTTTTCCTTACCGTAGAAATACAGCAGAAATGTTAATTATTAAGGAGTACATTCATCACTACAAACGTTCTTATTGGAAATTTGTTAGTGGAGGTGTTGATAAGGAAGAAACTAATAATCTGATGCACGCCAGTGAGGAACTTGCAGAAGAACTCGGTATGCATTCGGATCATCTTTATCATTTTCATTCATCTGAGCGTATTTTTGGAAATAGAGGTACGCATTTTTATGTTGCTGAGGATCCAAATATAATGGAGAATCCTCCGGAGAATCCAGATATAGATTTCATCGAAGAAATCCGTTGGATAAATGAATCTGAATTTCATCATATGTTAGATACAAAGGAGTTACTCTGGGACGAGGGGACGGCAGTGGCTGGGCAAGTATTTAGAAAATATAATATAAATTCACAATAGTAAAGAGTGAATGATACTCTAAAATATAAAAAGAACTCATAGGAGTTCTTTTTTATATAAGTTTACTTAGAAACAAAGTGACGAGAGTTTCGTCGTGTTTTTGCTTCTTCAAGCATTTCTTTCTTCACTGCTAATCTTTTTACTGTTTTATGAGAACGTGATTGTTTCATGTTTCCCACACCATTGTGTCGTTTTGCCATAATGTTAATTATTATACATAAATTTGAAAAAAATAAAGGTTTTTTCTGTTAAAATATAAATATGTCATATCAAGAAATTCAAAAAAAGATCAGAGAGCA
This sequence comes from Crocinitomicaceae bacterium, assembly GCA_047637555.1. Lineage (GTDB taxonomy): Bacteria > Patescibacteriota > Minisyncoccia > Phycocordibacterales > UBA1006 > UBA1006. The sequence continues at coordinate 19,260 of JBLIKX010000005.1, read as the reverse complement.
TAAGGTTGAGTTAATGAGTCCTGCAGAAATAATGCTTGCAGCTGCAGAAGAGTTTGGAGAAGTAGCACAAGAGGTAGCGTTGTTGGAACAGATTGGTACAAAGGAAAATTGGAAAAAAAAGGGAGATAAAGAAAGGTTAGCAGAAGAAATCAGGCATACTATGAATTGTCTTGCGGGGTTAGCTAATTATTATAATTTGGAATTATAAAAACACCAATTGGTGTTTTTATTTTAACTGATTTTTAATTGATTCAACAAATACTTCAACAGAGACTCCTTTCTCTCCGCCATCTTTGTTTTCGATAGTTATTGTCTTCCTGGAAACTTCTTCATCTCCAATAATAATCCAATAGGGAAGCTTAGCATTTTTTGCCTTACGAACTTTTTTACCAAATCCATCATGGTCATCATTCCATAACTCTACACGAGCTCCTACAGACTTTAGTGATTCATATACAGATTGTGCGTATTCATCATGAGCATCAATATTAATAGGGATAATAGCGATTTGCGTTGGGGCTAACCAAAGAGGAAAATGCCCTGCAAAATGCTCAATCGCAATAGACATAAACCGCTCCAGTGAGCCAGCAATGGCTCGGTGAATCATCACTGGTGTTTTTTTATTACCTTCGTTGTCAGTGTACTCTAGTTTAAATCTCATTGGTTGAACAAAATCAATTTGAGCTGTTCCTAATTGCCATTCACGCCCAAGGGCATCACGGAACTGGAAATCTAATTTTGGTCCATAGAATGCCGCTTCTCCTTCTATACGTTTGTAGTTAAGTTCGTTTTCTTTGGCGATATCTTCGAGTATTGATTCAGCAGTATCCCAGTCGTCATCATTTCCAAGATATTTATCTAGATTTTCTGAATCACGTACTGATAATGAAACCCAATAATCTCCCTCATTAAACATATCTAATGCACTGTAGAATTCTTTAATAATGGCAACGATATTATTAACTTCAGTTTTAATTTGCTCTAATGTACAAAAAATATGACCATCATCCATTGAAATAGATCTTACTCTTGAGAGACCCATGAGTTCACCAGCTTGTTCATCACGATATACCATGGTTGTTTCAGCGTATCTTAAAGGTAGATCACGATATGATCGTGGTTCTGCATCAAAGATCTGAGTATGGTGTGGACAATTCATTGGCTTCATAACGAATTCCGCATCCGATTTTCCTTTTACGTGAAAGAGGTCATCTTTGTATTTATCCCAGTGACCTGATGTTTTATAAAGATCTGATTTGGTGATGTGGGGAATACATACTTGTTCATAACCATATTGTTCTTGAATGCTATTGATTTTTTCAACTACCAAATTTCGAATCTTTGTTCCCTTGGGTGTAAAGAGGGGGAGTCCCGGTCCAACTTTTTCTGAGAAAGTAAACAAGCCCAATTCTTTACCTATTTTTCGATGGTCACGTTTTTTGGCCTCTTCTTGATTTTCGATATAGATATCTAGTTCTTCTTTAGTATCAAATGCCAGTCCATAAATACGAGTCAGCATTTTGTTTTTCTCATCTCCTCGCCAATAGGCTCCGGCAACACGTTCTAATTTAAAAGAGTTCATATCTATTTCTTCTTTAAAATTATCGACATGGCCACCTCGACAGAGGTCCGTAAAATCTCCCGAAGTATATAAGGTAATATCTTCACTCTTTGCTTCAATTTCATCTATCAATTCTAGTTTATATTCATTCCCCACAAAAACTTCTCGAGCTTCGTCAGCTGAAACTTTTTTACTTTCAAAGGATGTCCATGAATTTGACATTTTCTTCATAGTTTTTTGAATTTTCTTCAAGTCATTATCGTTAATCGATTCTACAAAATCCATATCGTAATAGAATCCATTAGCTACTGCAGGACCTAAGGTAACCTTGGTATCAGGATAGAGTTTTAAAGTTGCCGCCGCCAAGAGGTGGGCGAGAGAGTGTCTTTTTTTTTCTAAATTATTCATACATAGTATTGTATATCGAAGTTGTGAATCTGCAAATAATGCTATTATATAGGTATGAAAAATTATCATTCAGGATTTAGTCTTAGTGGAGTTATTCGAAGTTTTAAAAATTCATTACGTGGCTTGCGAGTATTGTTGAGGCATGAATATAATTTATACATACAAATAGGATTTGCAGGAATTGCTGTTATTTTTGGTTTCCTCTTTGATATAAATTTTACTGAATGGGCAATTCAAACAGTTGTAATTGGTTTAGTTATATTTTCAGAATTAGTAAATACAGCTATTGAAAAAACAATGGATTTAGTTCAACCCGAATATGATTATCGAGTACGTGATATTAAAGATCTTTCTTCCGGTGCTGTTTTATTTATGGTTCTAGTTTCGATTTCTACTGGTTTATTTATCTATTTTCCTAAAATACTCCCCTTGTTAAAATAAAAACACCTCTTAGGGTGTTTTTATTTCTCCAAAGCTTTTAATCCGTTTAATATAATAGTCTTCTGTCCATCGCGATCAGAAACAATAGCCTGAATGGCTATAACCGTATCTGGAATAATCAGGTCTCTGTTGGCTTCATAGGTTTTAGGAAAGATAACTCCTTCGATTGTACCCGTAAAGTCAGTTAGTGTTACAAAGGCCATATGCTTTCCTTTCTTGGTAGTTATTTCCTTTACAGTATCAATAATCCCACCAATGATAATTTTTTGTTCATCTTTTACCTCATCATTTAATACCATGCCAATATTATGTTTTGACTTTGCAAAACGTTCTTTGAATGAATCAAGCGGGTGACCACTAACATACACTCCTAATATTTCTTTTTCCATGACAAGCCTGTCATCGTCTGATATTTTCTCTGCAGGTTTCAAGGTGATGTGTGATGTATCTCCTCCAAACAAGGAACCTTGGTCAGCATGCATCGATTTTTGTCCCTTGTTGTACTCTAGGAGCGCCTCAAGATTATAGAGCAATCTACCTCGTTCTCCGAATGAATCCAAAGCCCCGGCCATTATTAATGCTTCTAAAGATTTCTTGTTAAAGTTCTTGTGCCTTACACGATTTAATAATCCCTCAAGAGAAATAAATTTCCCCGCACGTTTTCTCTCTTCAATAATGGCATCAGCAATTGCTTCTCCAAAGTTTTTGATGGTGTAAAAACCAAAACGAATACCCTTACCGCCTTCGTGGTCAATAACCGTGAATCCTCCAAAACATTCGTTAATATCTGGCGGTAATACTGTAATCCCTAGATTCACACATTCATGGATAATAGCAGCGATCTTATCAGTATCTCCTGATTCAGCAGTTAGCATGGCTGTCATATATTCAACAGGATAGTTAGCTTTCATGTAGGCAGTCTCATAGGTAATCTGTCCATAACTAGCTGCGTGAGCTTTGTTAAATCCATAAGCAGCAAAGGTCTCAATTTGGTCCCATAGTTCGTCTGCAATTTCTGCTTTCATACCGTTTTCAATACATCCAGTAATTAATTTATTTTTCTGCTCTGCCATCATCTCTGGAATTTTCTTTCCAATAGCCTTACGTAGTTTATCTGCATCTCCCCAGGTAAATCCTGCTAATTGTACAGCGATCATCATTACATCATCTTGGTAAATGAGAATTCCATAAGTTGGTTTCAAAATAGATTCCATACGAGGGTCGAGGTATTTTACTAATTCTGGATTACGCTTCCTTTCTATATATTCAGGAATAAATTCCATAGGTCCCGGACGGTATAGTGCGATCATCGCAGAAATTTCATAAATATTTGTTGGTTTTAAATCAATAATATATTTTGTCATTCCTGAACTCGCCATTTGGAATACTCCCATTGTTGCACCACGGGCCAAAAGATCATAGGTTGGCTGGTTGTCCAAAGGAACAATATTTAAATCAATTTCCTCACCACGTAAATCTTTTACCAGCTGTACTGCATTTGCCAGGATTGTGAGGTTTCTAATTCCTAACAAATCAAATTTTGGCATATTAACTACGCCATCACGGTCACCTGTATACATGTCGTATTGAGTAATAATTTTACCTCCTTTTGGGTCCATTTGAACCGGACAAAAATCATCAACACGTGTTGGTGCAATAACAACTCCAGCAGCATGAACAGAAATATGCCTAGCACATCCTTCAATTTTCTGAGCCAAATCAATAATACGTTTTACATCAGCATCACTTTTATATAAAGACTTAAGTTCCTTTTCTTCATCCATTGCTCTGGCAATTGTCATAGGGAATCCTTGCGCTCCTAAGGGGATCATTTTTGAAATCTTATCACCAATTTCATAAGGATAATCGAGAGATCGCGCGACATCTCGAACTGAACCACGAGCAGCCATCGTTCCAAAAGTTCCAATTTGTGCGACAGCTTTGTTTCCATATTTTTGCCGAGCATAATTTATAAGTCGGTCTCGATGAATATCTGAAATATCTAAATCAACATCAGGGATACCTTTTCGTCCTGGGTTCATAAATCGTTCAAAAGGAAGATTCATGAGAATAGGGTCAACCTTCGTGATAAAGTTCAGATACGATACTAATGAACCAGCAGCTGAACCCCTAGTATTCGTATAAATACCCATGTCTTTTGCTGCTGATACAAGGTCCGCCATAATTAAGAAATATGACGAGTAACCCTTTGAACTAATAATTTCTAGTTCATATTCAATTCGTTCTTCAACCTCAGGTGTTCGCTCGAAACCTCGTTTAGAAATACCTTCATAGGTAAGTTTACGTAGGTAATCGTCATACGTGGTTCCCTCTGGAATAGGAAATTCTGGAAAATACCAACTATCAATATCAATCTCAAGATCGCAACGTTCTGCGATTTTAACAGTATTTTCAATAGCCTCAGGATAATCTTTAAATTTTTCAATCATTTCATTACTAGAGGCAAAATGAAAATCACCTTTCATAAAACTAGACCCAATTTTATTACCAGATGTTGAAACACCCAAAAGAGTGTCAAAGGCCTCACGATCATCCGGGTTTATGTAATGATTGTTATTTGTCGCTACCAATGGCGCGCCTGTTTTATTACTCAATTCTGCAATATCACGGTTAATGGTTTCAAGACCATCAATATGATTATTAAACATAACTTCTAAATAATAATTTTCTTTACCAAAAATATCTTGGTATTCTCGAATGACTTCTTCTGCTTTCTGTATTTGTTTGGTAATTACTGCTTGCCCTAATTCACCAAAAATAGGACCTGATAAACAAATTAAACCTTCAGAATGTTTTCGTAATAATTCTTTATCCATTCGTGGTCGGTAATAAAATCCTTTGATATAGGATTGAGTTACTAATTTCATCAGATTTTTATATCCGGTTAAATTGTAAGCGAGAAGTGTAAATGGATACCGTTTGTTATCAATTCCATGATCTTTTTGTTCCATTCCTCTAAATGCCATGTAGGCGTCTAAACCAATAATAGGCTTAATATCATTTTTTAAACACTGTTTATAGAACTCGATACAACCATACATTGAGCCATAATCAGTAATGGCCATTGCCTTCATTTTTGACTCCTTGGCTTTTTCTATCATTTCTGGAATTTTTGAAAGTCCTTGTAAAAGGGAATAGTGACTGTGGTTATGCAAGTGTACAAATTTACTCATTATCCGAGTATAGCAAAAATACTGCTATCGGTTGATATTTACAAAATCAAAAAGATATATAAAAATGAGCAATTAATATTTGTTCATCTGTTTTGGATTTATTTAAGAAATTAATATTCCTAATGATATTATTTTTTTATGAGAGAAATCTTTCTTATATTTTTTCGATTAGTTTTTTCGGTGCGGGATTTGTTTTATTTACACCTATATATTTTTCCACCATTATCTTAGCTGATCTTTACAAAATCAGTTATTGAATTCATTATCTTTTTTTTGTATTTCTTTAAATTTTTCTTCTCGCAAATTTTAATGAATGTTTTAAACAATAGGGGATATTAGTTGGCATTTTATGTACAGTCTCATCTATTAATTATATTTTTATATTGTTGGATGTATTTAGTTTATATATGTTGCGAGCTGTACATTTATTATGTAATATTTAGTCATTATGAATTCATCATATAAATATATTGTTGGGATAGACGAGGTTGGACGAGGTCCGCTGGCAGGTCCAGTTGTTGTAGGCGCTTTTTGTGTTGCGAGTGAGGACGTAAAGGCAGTTCTTCTAAGTCTTGATGGAATTACTGACTCAAAAAAACTCACCGCAAAAAAACGAGAAATTTACGCAGAGAAAATAAAAGAATTACAGAAACAGGATCTCGTGCAGGTCGCAATTTCTGGAGTTTCTGCAAAAGTGATCGACGAACAAGGAATTGTTCCAGCAATTAACAGTGCCTTGGTAAGTTCTCTTAAAAAAATAGATGTAAATCCAGAAGAAGTTTTTATTTATTTGGACGGTGGACTTTACGCACCACAGCAATATCTTTATCAAGAAACCGTAGTTAAAGGTGATAGCAAAATCTGGCAGATAGGTGCAGCCTCAGTTATAGCAAAGGTTATGCGAGATAAAAAAATGATTGAATTTGGAAAAAAAAATCCAGAATATGGGTTTGAAAACCATAAAGGTTACGGAACACAAAGGCATCGTGATGCGATAAGAAAACATGGAGTAATTGATATTCATAGAAAAACGTGGATTAAGATCTAAACCTATTGCCAAAATACACTTTATCCGTATACTGGGGGCATTATGGTAATTCGAATGAGACACACGCGTGCACATACAGGAAACCGACGTTCACACCACGCGCTAAAAACAGCTAAAAACACTATTACTGCAGAAGGGCAACGACATTGTGTTGATCCTGAAACAGGAATGTACCGAGGGCGGCAAGTAATTGACGTTACTAAGAAAGCACTTAAAAAAGCTAAAAAAGCTGCCTAGGCAGATGACTAAAACGACTATGTACTTTGATATATAGTCGTTTTTCGTTATACTATGAGGAACATGGCAAACAGACAACTCTTTAGAACGACAGTATTACAGACACTCTTTGAGTGGGATATGCGTGGGTACCAAAATGAAGCACTTTCTTCGTACCTTTCTTATACAATAAGTTCATTTAATAATACTCCCGATGAGGACATTACCGAGATGTTAACGGTCGTTGAAGGGGTTGGAAAAAAACGTGTTGTTATTGATGAAATTATTGAAAAAGCTGCGCCTGATTGGCCACTCTCAAAAATTTCAATCACTGATCGAAATATTATACGTTTTGGACTCTATGAATTATTGTTTGGTGACCAGTCAGTGGTCCCTCCAAAAGTTGCAATTAACGAAGCCGTAGAACTTGCAAAGCGTTTCGGAGGCCCTAAATCTAATAAATTTGTAAATGGTATTCTCGGTGCAGTGTATCGTGAAATTGGTGAACCAGGAAAAGACCAAGTCACAAAATCAAAAATGCCAGAAGTTATCTACGAAGACATGCCAATTGATCAAAAAGGATCAGCGGTAGTATTTAGTCGTGACGCAAACAACGTAATTAGAATTGGTATGGTGCATGATTTTTTTGGCTATTGGACTCTGGCAAAAGGAAGTATCGATGAAGGGGAAACAACAGAAGCCGGTACTATTCGTGAAGTAAAGGAAAAAACAAATTGGGATATTACTATTGTTGATGCTCTTGGTGATAATGAATACATTGCCTATCCACCAGAGCGAGGTCCAGTACGTAAACATGTTGAATATTTTCTTGCTGAATCAGCACATACGCAACCTACCTTGGAAGTTGGAACAGGTGGACTTGATGATGTTCGATGGTTTGAATTACCTGAAATTACTGATTTAAATATTTATGATGATGTTTCAAAAATGCTTATCAGAGCAATAAATATGATTCTTGGGCATGATCCAGAAGGAGAGGTGGTCGAAGAAGAAGCAACAAAGAAAAACATTGCAGATCAAAAAAAACACCTTGTTGCTAATGAGGAAGAATCTGTTGATGTTTCAGATTTAAAGGTTACAGAACTCAAAGAATTAGCAAAAAAAGAAGAAATAGCAGGATATAGTAAAATGAAAAAAGCTGAATTGATCGAGGCTTTATCTTAATATAATAGTTATGGAAAAATATATTGCTTTTGCAGAAAAATTTAACATTACCTTTGAAAATAAACGACTACTTCAGCAGGCGTTTATTCATCGTTCTTATATCAATGAACACAAAAATACTGATCTAGAGCACAATGAACGTTTAGAGTTTTTAGGAGATGCTGTTCTTGAATTAGTTGTAACTGATTTTCTCTTTGAAAAGTATTCAAACATCGCAGAAGGTCGCTTAACTGCTTATCGCTCTGCATTAGTACGTACAGAGAGTATTTCAGCTGCAGCTCGCTCTATGGGGATGAATGACCTCCTGATGCTGTCTAAGGGTGAGGCTCGTGACGAAGGTAAGGCTCGTGATTATATCTTGGCTAACACTTTTGAGGCATTTGTAGGATCGGTATATGTAGATCAAGGGTATGACATTGCCAGAGGGGTTATCAAGGAAACTCTCTTTGATCAAATTGATACAGTAATCAAAGAGGGAACGTGGCGAGACGCAAAATCATACGTACAAGAAAAAGCACAGGAAATTTACAGCGAAACTCCTCGTTACGAGCTTGTATCATCAGAAGGTCCAGATCATGATAAACACTTCGTTATGTCAATTTATTTTGGAGACAAGGAAATTGCTGAAGGCGCAGGAAACAGCAAGCAAAAAGCACAACAAGATGCCGCTCAGAAAGCGATTCAATCTGAAGACTGGGAAGATTAAAAAACACCTTTATTGTTAGGTGTTTTATTTTTTCTTGAATTTAAGTAAGGGTATTTTGATTTGGTCACGAAGATGTTTATATCCTGCTAAATGTAAATAGAGCTTTGTGTGGGCCTTCATACGCAGACGTTTCATTGAAATAATTTTTGTATGCTTATATTTTTTCATGATCCCCTTTTTTTCTTTATTGTAGCAATAATTACTCATAGCTCCCATTATGGTATAATCTAAATAATTAAACGGATATGTACCTGAAACGACTTGAACTCAATGGATTTAAATCATTCGCTCATAAAAGCGAATTTGTTTTTGATGTACCTATCATTGCGATTGTTGGTCCGAACGGCTCTGGTAAATCTAATGTTGTTGAATCAATACGTTTTGTACTGGGAGAACAATCAGTAAAATCAATGCGTGGTAAGACAGGATCAGATATGATTTTTAAAGGTTCAAAAGAAATTCCAAAAATGTCTCGAGCATCAGTATCTATTGTCTTTGATAATATTGATAGAGTCTTTCATATTGGACAACATAATAACACTCAGATTAATGTAGATTTTGATGAGGTAATGATTACACGTGAGGTATATATTGATGGAGCTAATAAATATCTCATTAATGGACAGGAAGTCAGAATGCGTGACATTCATGAATTAATTGCATCAGTTAATATTGGTGCTTCAGGTCATCATATTATTTCTCAAGGTGAAGCAGATCGATACCTTAATTCAAATATTAAAGATCGTCGAGAGCTAATCGAAGAGGCTCTTGGATTAAAGGTTTATCAATATCGTATTAAAGAGTCAGAACGTAAACTAACACGAGCTCATGATAATATGCGTGAATCAGAATTACTACGCCGAGAACTTGCTCCTCATTTGCGATTTCTTAAACGACAAGTTGAAAAAATTGAAAAGGCGAAAAATCTTAGATCTGATTTAGGGATAAAATATCAAAGTTACCTTGGTCAAGAAGACTATCTTATTAAAAAATTAGGTGATCTTTTGGATACTGACCGTAATGAACTTCAATTACAATACGATGAATTTACGTTGTTTATGGAATCAGCAATCCATCCTGATGAGCAAAAAATTTATAAAGAAACAGCTCTTATTCAGAATTTTCAGCGTGAACTTCAAAATTTAGCTCAAAAAACAGTAGTTTTACGTCAGGAAATAGGACGGGCTGAAGGGATGATTAGTTTACTTGAAAAACAGCAGCAAGCACCCGAAATAACATCACAAACTCCTCCTCATCCAGGATTCTCATTTCAAGTAATTAAAGATTTTTTGAGCAATGTTCTCGATAAGATCGAAACAGTATCATCACCTAATAGCACTGATATAAATAATTTGTTTGCTACTTTACGAAATGATATTCAAGAATTCATCAAGCAGCCTCAAAAAGATATTCCAACGCGAATCGATAATTCACAAGAGATCTCTAGATTAAGTGACCAGCGAAAAACTCTGGAAAAACAGATTCTAGAATTATCTCATCAAGAAACTATCTTGCGCGAGCAAATTTCTGAACTTGAAAGCAAACGCATCGAAAAACAAGAATCTGAACGTGAATCCCAGAAACAATATTATGAATTCGTTGCTAAAAAAAGAGAACTCGATGCTAAACGTTCATTAATTTCTGCACGTGATGAATCATTGGGATCACGTCAGCAAGCACGCCATGAGGAATACCAAGAAGCCTTAGTCCTATTAGGTGTTCCGGGTATTGAATACCAGAGCATTGCTATTGAGCACGATCTGGACGTTACGGCTCAAACCCAAGAAACAGAACGTCGAGAAATGGAACGTTTAAAAATTCGACTTGAAGATATGGGAGGCGCATCAGGTATCGAATTGATTCAGGAATACGAGGAAACTATGGATCGTGATGGATTCTTGGAGAAGGAAATTGATGATATTAATCAGTCTATTCTCTCACTCGAAAAAATAATTGATGATTTGAAAGAAACATTAAATGGTCAGTTTGATATAGGGATCAAAAAAATTAATGAACAATTTGATCGTTTCTTTAAATTAATGTTTGGAGGGGGTCAGGCAAAACTAGAACCTGCAATCATCAAAAAACGTCGAAAGAAACTAACGGAAGGTGAGCAAATGGAGTTAGTACCAGAAGAAGAAGATCAACAGAAGGCAGAATATGGAATTGATATTCACGTTAAACTACCACGTAAAAAAGTATCTGACCTTGATATGCTCTCTGGGGGAGAACGATCATTAACATCGATTGCACTTCTTTTTGCATTATCTCAGGTTAATCCACCACCATTTTTGGTACTGGATGAAACTGATGCTGCTCTTGATGAAGCAAATTCACAACGTTATGGTGACATGGTTGAGCAATTATCTAAATTCTCTCAGCTTATTGTCGTTACTCATAATCGAGAAACGATGAGTCGCGCTCAAACCTTATTTGGGGTTACTCTAGGAAGAGGAGATGCATCAGCCACATTGTCATTGCGGTTAGAGGATGCCACAGCATACGCAAAATAAAAACCAATCATGTGATTGGTTTTTATTTTATAAATAGGCTACATATGTCTTGAGATAGTCTAAAATATTTCGTGTATCCTTTTGTCTAGTATCTGACTGCAAGATCACGACTGCAATATTTTTTGTTTGATCGTTCGCTAACTGAATTTGGTAGTACCCAATACTTGTTTGACGTGCTGCATTAGTATAGCCAGTTTTCCCTCCGCGGAATTCAGAGAATCGTGCTGACTTGTTGATATTAGTCCACAAATACTGATCGTTTTCCTTGAATGAGATACGAGAGATATCTATGATTTGAGGGTAGTCACGCCGAACGGCTCTCATCATAGAAAAAAGATCTCGAGCGGTTGAAGTGTTGTTCTTGGAGAGTCCTGTTGGGTCTTCAAGATTCGTACTATACATTCCTAATTTTTCAGAGCTTAATATCATTTTTTCTATAAAATCATCCCGTCCACGTTGTCTGGCAATAATTTCACCTGCGTCGTTTGACGAAACGAGAAGTAGTGGATAGAGCAATTCCCTGATCGTTAAATAATCTCCGACACGAAATCTTCCTCGATTACCTTCCACTTTTAATTTATCTTTAGTTATTTTAGCTAACTCATTAGGACTTAGATTATCTGCTGCTGTATATGCCGTCATAAACTTGGTTACAGAGGCAATAGGATAAACAGTATACGGTTTCCGTTCAAAAATAACTTCGCCAGTATCAAGATCACCAACAAGAAAACTTCGTGCTTGAATATTTCCTAATTTTTCAAGTTTTTGAAGGATATATTTAGATTCTATCGTTTCTTCAAGAGACTCATTAAACGAAAATAAACTAGATACTCGTGGATTATTTTTAGTGATATTAACTTCGTTTATTATTTGGTCTTGGCTGTTAGTATAAAATATTGTTTTGTTTTTGTTTAAACCAAAGGCAATAGAAAGCAAAGAAAAAGACCCAATCAAGAGTGCAAGAGCAAGTGTTATATGTGCTATACGGTTTTCTTCTTTCCAAATATTCATAAAATTACCATAACAATTTTAATATTACTTGTCAATTATTTTGATACTTTATTTTGTATCGTTTTTTGACCTTTGTTTTTATCATTCCCAGGTGAATAAGGCTTTTTATTGTGATGATTTCTTCTTTTGAAATCTCGGCGTCGTGGAGGAGCAGCTTGGGAAACTCCATCAACCACAAGCACATAATCAATCAAACGTTTTTCAATATCAATAGTCTTTATTTTTATTTTAATGTGATCACCAATCTTAAATGTTTTCTTTGTTTTTGTTCCCATGATAATACCAATCTTTTCATTGAATTCCCATCGGTCGTTACCAAGATCATGTAATCGAATCATTCCTTCTGATCGTGATTCCATTTCTGCAACAAAGACACCAAATTTACCTGCACCAGTGACAATACCGTCAAAGGTATCTTCAGGGTTTTTAGTTTTCATATACTCAACTTGTTTTAATTTGATTGAGTTACGTTCAGCTGTAACGGCTCGACCTTCTTGGTTTGAACTATGATCACACATTTTCTCGAACCATTCTTGATCTTTCTCTGGTTCAGTTCCATCAATGGTATGTTGCAGTAATCGATGAGCAAGAACATCAGGATATCTTCTAATAGGAGAGGTAAAGTGGCTATATTCCTCAAAAGCGAGTCCAAAGTGCCCAATGTTATTTGTGGTGTAGACTGCTTTTTGCATTGATCGTACTATTACTGTTTGCAAGGTATCATAAGCAGCGGTACCTTCTGACTCTCTGATTATACGCTGCAGTTCTTTTACTGGAATTCGATTATCTACCAAGGTAGTTTCATACCCCATCAATTTCAAGAATTCTTGTAGTTTTAGCATTCGATCAGGTTCAGGTTTATCATGAATACGGTAGATAAAGAAATTTGCATCCTTCATATGTGATGCAACATGGTTATTAGCCAAGAGCATAAACTCCTCAATTAACTTATTTGTATCAATACGTTCTTTTACTTTGACGCTAACAGGGACTCCTTCGTCATCTAGAATAAATTTAACCTCATGAGTTTCAAAATTTAAAGCTCCTTCTTTATATCGTTTTTTTGAATAAATTTTTGAAATTCTGTTGAATTCTAATAATTCCTCTACATGTAGACCAGCTTTGTCGTCGATGACTTGCTGCGCTTCTTCGTAGGTAAAACGCTTATTTGAATTAATTAATGTTCGTCCAAACCATTCACCTACAACAGCACCAGAATCTGGAACAATTTCAAAAATTGCAGAGAATGCTAATTTTTCTTCATCTTGTCGTAATGAACACAATCCATTTGATAATCCCTCTGGAAGCATCGGAATAGTTCGGTCTACCAGATAGACCGAAGTGGTTCTTTTTTGAGCTTCTCGGTCTAGTGCTGTTCCTGGTTGTACATAATGAGAAACATCTGCGATATGAATTCCAATTTCATAATTACCATTCTCAAGTTTTTTAAATGATAGTGCATCATCAAAATCCTTTGCGTCTGCTGGATCGATAGTAAACGTGAGCGTATCTCGTAAGTCACGCCGATTTTCTCGCTCTTCATCTGTAATCCCTTTTTCCTCAAGGGCATTTGCTTCTGCGTCTACCTCAGGAGGGAATGAGTAGTCAAAACCTTGCTCCAGTGCAATACCATGCATCAAAGCATCGTTTGACCCTGGTTTACCTAGGGCTTTTTTGACCGTACCAACAAGACGTGGTTCGTACTGAGTAATTTCAATATAAGCTTTCTCATCTGCAACACCACTATGTATTTCTGTGCTTGGAATAGTAATATCAGGTATCTTGAAATTATCAGGTGCTAGCAAAAAATGATCACCCTGTTTTTTAATAATACCTACAAAACCAACCTGTGCACGTCTCACTATTTCAATTATTTCTCCTTCCATTTTCTCGGGATGAGTGATACGTACTCGCACAATATCTCTATGTAGAGCTGATTTGTGCAGATGTGATGGAATCTCGGTTACATCTCCAGTTTCTTTGTTTCTAATATAGGCAATACTGTTTTTACCCAATGCATATGATCCTTCAAATTCTGTTACTGTATTCATGAAGGGAGTATAACATGAATATCTAAAAGGTCTTGCGTAATAATGAGATTTTGATAGTATCGGAGCCATATGTTAATGCTTAGATTACAAAGAATTGGAAGAAGAAATGAACCACACTACAAAATTGTAGTTATTGAAAAAACAAAAGGACCTAAATCTCAAAAATATATTGATATTGTAGGGTCTTATAACCCAAAAGCTGGACTTGTTACTATTAATGAAGACAAGGCTAAAAAACACCTTGCTAATGGTGTACAACCTTCAGATACTGTTTACAACATGCTTGTAACAAAAGGACTAATCGAAGGTAAGAAGAAAAATGTTCTTCCTCGAAAGTCTCCAGTTATTGATGAAGAAAAAATAGCTCGTGAAAAAGAAGAAGCTGAAGCAAAAGCTACCGCAGCAAAAGAAGCTCTCGAAGCTGAAGCTAAAGCCACGGCTGAAGCAAAAGAAGCTCTCGAAGCTGAAGCTAAAGCCACTGAGGAAGCAGCAGTAGAAGAGCCAGTTACTGAAGAAACAGCATCAGCAGATGTTGCACCAGAAACAGTTGAAGAACCAGCTGCAGAAGAACTAGAAGCAGCAGTAGAAGAGCCAGTTACTGAAGATACAGCATCAGCAGATGTTGCACCAGAAACAGTTGAAGAACCAGCTGCAGAAGAACTGGAAGCAGCCGTAGAAGGGGCACCAGAAGAAATGACAAAAACTGAGGAGTAATTCGTGGTTTTTATTTTATAACTTTGATATAATTATTTTGTACCTCAAGTGTACTATCGTCTCTAGTGAGAGTCGTTAGCGGCACTCACATAGGATGTTTCTTGGAGCTCGCACCTAACGGCTCTCGGTAGAGGTGATTAAAAAAACAGGAATTTCCTGTTTTTTTCATGTCCATATGGTACACTCGAACGTATGAAAATGTTGCAAAAAATCTTTGGTGATGACAACCAAAAACAGCTCAAAAGAGCTCAAAAAATTGTAGAGGAGGTAAATGCTTTTGAAGAATCTACTCAAGCTCTCTCTGACGATGAATTAAAGGCAAAAACAGGAGAATTTAAAGCAGCACTTGCACAAGGTAAAACATTAGATGATATTCTGCCTGAGGCATTTGCGGTAGTGCGTGAGACAGCTTTGCGTACTTTGGGACAACGTCATTATGATGTTCAAATACTAGGAGGAATACTACTTCATTGGGGTGGTATTGCTGAAATGAGAACTGGAGAGGGAAAGACTTTAGTTTCAACGCTTCCGGTGTATTTAAATGCCTTAGAAGGCAAGGGAGTTCATTTAGTAACCGTTAATGATTATCTGGCACGACGTGATGCACAATGGATGGGGCAAATTTTTGCCTTTCATGAATTAAGTATTGGTATTATAAACGATCAAAATAAGTCCTTCATGTATGACGCGGGTCATCAAGAAGTTGATGAAGAGCGTGATGAATTAGGATCATTCAAGATTTTTTATGAATTTTTGAAGCCAGCTTCACGTAAAGCAGCATACGAAGCGGATGTTACCTACGGAACCAATAATCAATTTGGTTTTGATTACCTGAGAGACCACACCGCTCAAGACCCAAAACAGGTTGTTCAGCGGGGTCATCACTACGTTGTTATTGATGAGGTAGATTCAATCCTTATTGATGAGGCTCGTGTCCCATTAATTCTTTCAACAGCGGCACAAGGCGCAGAGGAAATCTATGCGGCAATGAATAACATAGCAAAGTCTATGATAGAGGATACCGACTACGAGGTTGATGAAAAACTTCGTGCTGTTTCAATTACCGATCAAGGTATTGAAAAAGCAGAGAAAATCTTGAAAATTAAAAATATTTACACGCAAGAAAATATTAAATTGGTCCATCACCTTGAAACGTCATTGCGAGCACATGCAGTCTTTAAAATAGATAAAGACTACGTGGTTCAAAAAAATGAAGTACTGATTGTTGATCAATTTACTGGACGACTACAAGAAGGACGTCGTTATTCAGAGGGTCTGCATCAGGCTCTAGAAGCAAAAGAACGCGTTACTATTCAAAAAGAATCTCAAACAATGGCTTCAATTACGTACCAGAATTACTTTAAATTCTATACAAAAATTGCGGGTATGACCGGTACCGGTAAGACTTCAGAAGAAGAATTTCAAAAGGTCTATGGGCTTGATGTTGTGGTTGTCCCAACTCACCGAACGACACAACGTCTGGATAATATTGACCTTATTTACCAAACAGAAGACGCTAAATTCAAAGCCATTGCAGGGAAGGTAAAAGAAAAGCAATCTCTCGGTCAACCAGTACTGATTGGTACGGCTTCTGTTCAGAAAAATGAATTATTATCATTGTTTTTAAAACAGGCTGGTGTTAAACATCAGGCCTTGAATGCAAAGAACCATGAGAGTGAAGGAGAAATTATTGCTCAGGCTGGTATTCCTGGTTCTGTGGTAATCGCCACTAACATGGCAGGGCGTGGGGTTGATATTAAGCTCGGTGGAAATCCTGCAACAGAAGAGCAAGAGCAAAAGGTAAAGGACCTTGGAGGTTTGTTCGTATTAGGAACCGAACGTCACGATGCACGTAGAACTGATGATCAATTGCGTGGTCGTGCTGGGCGTCAGGGTGATGCAGGTGAGACACAATTCTATGTTTCATTAGATGATCCAATTATGAAAATATTTGGAGGAGATCGAATAAAATCAATAGTGAGTACCTTAGGTCTTGGTGACGATGAGGCTATTCAAAATAAAATGATTTCTAAACAACTGGAAGGAGCACAAACCAAGGTAGAAGGCTTTCACTTTGACGGACGAAAATCTATTTTGGATTATGATAATGTATTATCATATCAACGTGATACTGTGTACGAACGTCGACAAAAGATTCTTTTTGGTGACGAGGTAATTATGCGTGGTATTGAAACCGATGTTCTAAGTGTTGATGAATTTTCTGACAAGATTCTTGCAAAAAAAGAAGAATATACTAAAGAACAATTTGGACAAGTGTTCAAACGGATTGTACTACATGTTACTGATATGTTGTGGATGCAGCATTTACAAGTAATGGATTACACACGTCAGTCAGTAAACCTACGTTCATACGGACAGCGTGATCCTTTGGTTGAATACAAAAAAGAAGGGCTTCGGCTATACCAAGAGATGGGAGATGTATTTACTCATAAAGTAGCCGAGTTACTCGCTCATATTCAAATTCAACCAGTACAAAAATCCCAAGATGCTGATCAATTAGATACTCCAAAAATAGGAGCAACAAATACTGTTGTTGTTATCAAAAAAGGTGAAGCACGACAGGTAAAAAAGAAGAAACTCCAGACGTATCTTGATGCTGGTTGGAAAGAACGTTCATAAAAATTATGAGAAAATAAAAAATACCTTAGGTGTTTTTTATTTTCTCATCAAGAAGTTTAACTATGCTGAACAGGTTCCTGACTCACATGTTCCTTTTTTACCACAACATTTTGATGTTAGAAGTAGGTACACCGCAAGAATAAAGGTTATGATCGCAAGCGCTGGTGAACCTCCAAAAATAGTCAGATGGAAGTAAACCGCTCCTGCCATAATAGCCATTCCTAATACTGCTGAACTTTTTCGCGTTAGCACAAAGAAGATTCCAATTCCTGCAAATAGTTGACCTAGACCAACCATGATTCGCCCAAATTGTTCTCCTAATCCAAACAAGTTAATAGCTTCAAACATTTCTACTGCAGGTGCAGCTCCTGTTAATTTTCCAATAGCGCCAAATCCAATTATAAGCACGGCAAATGCAATATGCGGAATATATTTAAGATATTTTTTCATAATTTATATTTTTTATTATTATATTGGATTGGCCTAGAATAAAAAATTAATTAAAAGACTGCCTCGTAGGGTTTTGGAACTGGTATATCTGAATTAAAAACAAAAGAAATTTTCGATAAGGTAATGAAAAGTAAATAAGCTTTTCTTCTATTGACAATCTATTCTACATATGTCATGTTCTATATTGAATAGGGTTGCCGAAAACTATATAGAGTAGGCTTACAAAAAAATATCATTCGAGATGAAATACAGTAAATACACATTATCTATCGCAACAACATTTTTTATTTTAGGTCTTGTAATGTTGCTATCAGGCAGCATTATAGATAGCTATGTAGTACTAGTGCTACTTGTCGTTCCACTCTCTTTTCTTTCGAGAATTGAGACAAAAAACAAACTTGTTGAAATGTTTTTGTTCTATGGTTTTGCGTTTGCGATTTACCACTTAGACACTAATCTATTTTTAGCAAAGTTTACTGGTGCAGACACATTACTTTTACAGGAAGGTTTCTTGCATGGCTTAGGAGTATTCCTTACCCATTTTGCTGCGTTGTTTGTGAGTTGTGGAGCATTGCTTATATGCAATCCGAACTACTTGGAAACTTTACCTAACATTGAAATTCAAAAAAACAATCCCATTAATCAAACAGAGTGATGGGTTTTTTTATATTCAATTTTCCTCCTTCTATCCATATATAAAAAGCCCATATAAAATTTGGGCATCTAGCTAAATTTATCAAAAACAGAAGTTGTTTCAATTCATTTTTGGGGAGAATATACAGTACTTTCCCTCGGAGGGCTTTCGAAACACCAAAATTTCTGTGCTTATTAGGCTATTTTGTGAAATTGAGCATTGTAACTAACTTGTTGTGGAGATGGGCGGATTCGTCTACATGTAAAATGCTACGCATTTCCACGCTGGCCCCAGCTCCTCTGTCTTGCTCGTCATTATTCCTCGATTGGACATGAATCCACTTTTCTCGTCCGCCGAACAGTCCACAGGACTGTTCTCCATTCCTGCAAAATAAAAAAGCCCGAAAGGGCATTTCTTAATTTTGTGGAGATGGGCGGACTCGAACCGCCGTGTACAAAGGAAACCCTTAAACGTCTACATATATAGTT
>JBLIKX010000004.1:0-32959 GCA_047637555.1 Crocinitomicaceae bacterium | reverse complement strand
CTTAAATTAGGTACGGTAAAGTATTTTGTACTTGATGAAGCTGATGAAATGTTGAACTTTGGTTTCCGAAAAGAAATTGAAAGCATTCTTGCTTTAACGGCACCAGAACGTCGAATTCTACTTTTCTCTGCGACCATGCCACAAGCGATCCTCGATATTGCAAAAACACACATGGGAGAATACGACAGCGTAAAGGTAGCGTCAAAAGAAATGACCAACGAGAATATTACTCAAAAATATTTCTTGATGCGTAAACACGACAAGGTTGAAGCATTAGCTCGGATAATGGCTGCAGAGTCACATTTTTATGCTATTGTTTTTTGTCGTACAAAACGAGAAACTGATAAGGTTGCAGCCGAACTGCGAGCTCGTAATCTATTAGTTGAAGCAATACACGGTGACATAGATCAAAAGGCCCGACAAAACACCCTAGCGCGCTTCAAGGACGGAACAACAAAGATCCTTGTCGCAACTGATGTCGCGGCACGAGGAATTGATGTTGCAGAATTAAACTTTGTAATTAATTTCACGATTCCAGAAAATCACGAAATATATACTCACCGTATTGGGCGAACAGGACGAGCCGGAAACATTGGAACAGCAATTACCTTTGTTGATTCAAGTGAAAAAAATAAATTACGTTATTTCGAGCGAGCATTGAATGTGACCATGGAAAAAGGAGAACTTCCTGATGCAGCAAAAATCATTGTAAATAAAACAGCTCACCTTGTAGAAAAACTAGAACATATTATTAATAATGAAGATATGTCTGATGTACGAGCAATAGCAAGCACGCTCTTGGAAGAAGGAAACCCAGAAGATGTTGTCGCGGCTCTCCTCAAAAGTGCTTATTCGTCTGAATTTAATCTGGATACATATCGTAAAATATCAGAAGACACTTCACGAGCTTCTGGTGGACGATCTACAGGAGGACGTTCGTATTCAAATAAAAGCGGATTTAATTCTCGTGGAAGAGAAGGTTCTGGTTCACGCGCCAGGGGAGGTTACGCTCGATCTTCTGGTTCTCGAAGCGGAGGATCAGGTTATTCGCGATCTTCTGGCTCACGAGGTGGATCGAATACTTCATCACGATCTACGAGTACAAAGAAGTTCACTAAAAGTGCACCGAAAGCAGGCACTGGAAATCCTAAAGGTTTAAAGTCTGCAAAACGAGGTAAGGATGCTTATGAATCTAAAAAGAGTAAATAAAATACCTATCATGGGTTTTTTTTATTAAAAAACTCTCAAGCCAAAATGGAGAGAGCTTACACAAAGCTAGGACTAAAACAGACAAAAACAAATTAAAAATAGCCAACAAAAAATAAAGACCTTAAATCGTACCTCCCTTAACTATCACAAAAACTAAACGATTATCTCAATAGGTAAAAAATCTGCTACAATAAAGCTATGAAAAACGACCCAGAAGAGAAACTAAGGACTCGTGAAGAGATTGAGATAGATTTAGTCAGTGAATTAAATCACTTACATCAAAGTATAATAAAGCAGAATTCTTTTAAGCATACTTTTTTGACGGGAATGGTAAAAGGTATTGGTTATGCTGTTGGAGCCACGATACTCTTTGGATTATTACTAACAATTATTGGATATATAGTTAAAACTTCAGATACATCATGGGTACAACAACTCGCTGACTGGGCTCAATTAGGGGAATCAATTACTATTTAATATGAACATTAAACTACTTTCAGTTGCCAGCGCAATTATTACAATAGCAATGATTATATGGAATTATTTTATTAATGCCGTTGGTATAAATAATAAAACTATTAGTGACCTGAGTTCACAATACGAGAATTTCTTTACCCCAGCATCATATGCTTTTTCTATATGGGGTATTATATTTGTAGGTCTTATAGTAATCAGTGTTTATTTAATCCGTGTTTCATTCAAAAATGAACATCGGCATCAGTGGATGGTGGCTCCCGCGTCTCTCTTGTTGATTTCTGCGAATGTTCTTAATTCAATTTGGTCATACTTCTTTCTCTCTGAAATGACGGGATGGTCTGTTATAGCGATGTTTGGTATTTTAGTTTCATTAATTATTTTAGTTGTAAAATTAAAAATGGAAAACTATGATGCAGATTTTCAAACGATTACTTATATTTGGTGGCCTATTAGTTTTTATCTAGGTTGGATTACGGTCGCATCTATTGCAAATGTTTCAGCCCATCTCTCAAAGGTAGGATTTGATACTATTGCTTTTAGTGATTACGATTGGACGATGATTATGATTATAGTAGCAACTATCATAAACCTCTTAATGATTAAGTACCGAAATATGACGGGATTTGCTCTCGTTGGAACTTGGGCTTTGGTTGCAATTGCAGTTCGTCATTTTGCAGAACAGCAGCAACTCGCTAATTTAGCTCTTGTATCGGCTTTGGTTATCATTATAGCGATTGTTGTTCATACGTATATTCACAGGAAAATAAATTTTTTTTCTAAATTAAAGAAGTTGAATAATTGATTTATATAGTTAACATGTTTATAATGAACAAGTTAACTATTATTTATGGAATCATCACAAATACAACTCGTTACTCAAATGACCTTTATTCAAAACGAATTTGAAAGATATATGCGAAAAAAAATGAAGAATAAAAATATTGAAATAACGCGTGTTCGTTTCGGTATTCTTCATCAGATTAATCAAACAGGTTCATTACACCAGCAATTACTGGCTGATTGGAATAATATAACCCCTCAGGCAGTGCACCGACATGTAAAACTATTAGAAGAAAGTGGTTATCTTAAAAAGAAACCCGGTCGTGATGCACGGTCTTATGAAATATCTTTAACTCCTTCTGGAAAGAAACTAATTAGCGAAAGCGAAAAAATACTCGTAACAGCTGTTAAGGAATTTTTTAAAAATCTAAGCATACAAGAAGTAGAAACTATTACAAAACTACTATCAAAAGTAAAAACCTTTGATATCTCAGGATATTGCAAATAATTATGAAAATTTTAAAAAAAATTACAATTAAACATTGGATTGCTCTAGGAGCCCTTGTTCTAATAACTATCTTTATTTTTTTTGGTTTAAAGAAAAATCAAAATGACGCATATAGTTCTTTCACTGTAGAGGAAGCTACTGTTTCAGATGAACTACTCTTAGCTGGAACAATAGACGCAAAAGAACGAGTGGATCTAGGTTTTGCTAGCTCAGGTAGGGTTAAAAAAGTAAATTTCAAGGTCGGTGAAGTTGTAAAAAAAGGTCAGATTATTGCAGAAATAGAACAAAATAGACTTGTTGGAGATTTAACTCAGGCTCAGGCAAATTATACGTTGACCCGTGTAGACACACAGACCGATGTTTCTTCTGCAAACGATAGTTTATCTTTAAAAATTGCTGAGCAAGATACCATTGTTGCTGGTTTATTTCGCGAATATCTCTCTGGTGACTTGCAAGCGTATAATGTAAATAGTAGCGACCGAGATATCGTGGCTCCTTTAATTAGTGGAAGTTATAACTCAACAGATGTGGGCACATATAACATTGATGTGTATAGTTCAAGTTCAAATTCAGGTTATTCATTTAGATTATCTGGACTTGAATCAGGAACTTTTACGAGTGAAGTTAATCGTGCAGGTGCTTTGGGTTCTAGCGCTCTCTATATTCAGTTCAAAGAAGGAGAGTCATATGGAAACACTGACTGGATTGTTCCTGTTCCAAACACTCGATCTGCTACCTTTGCTACACGTAAACGTGCCTATGAATCAGCACTTGCATCGCGTGATCGAATTATTACTGACGCAGAAAATAATATTGACCGTGTTTCGGGATTAGATACTAAAACATCAATTACCAGAGATGAAGCACGTCGTGCACAGGCGCGAGCTCAAGTTAACGCTGTTGCAGCTCAATTAGGCGACGGAAAAATACGCGCACCTTTTGATGGAATTATTGCGAAGAATGACCTTGAAATAGGTGAAGTTGTAAATGCGTTTACAACTAAGATAGTAATTTTTGGCGGAGAAGAGAAAGAGTTAAACCTCAACACTCCAGAAATTTACATAAATAAAATTGTTGTTGGTGATTCTGTAGCTGTAACGCTTGATGCATATGATGACCTTAACCTTACTGGGACGGTAAATTTTATTGATTTCATAGATACCGAAGTAAATGGTGTACCGGTATATAAAACAGACATTACTATTAATATTCTAGATGAACGAATTAGAACTGGAATGAATGCAAAGGCGAGTATCATTTCAAAACAACGTATTGATGTATTGGCTATTCCAGCCCACTATATTACAAAAAACGATGACGGTGAACAAACCGTTATGATAAAAAAAGGTGAACATTTGAGCGATACAGAGATTCGAATCATTGAAACTGGACTTCGTGGTAATGAGGGCTTAGTTGAGGTTATGAAAGGTCTCAGTAAAGGCGATATCATTCTTTTAGAAAATAAATAACTATGGCAATTAGAAATATTATAAATAAATATTTACGCTTTCTTCGTGTTGGTTCATTCTTGGGGATTCGTCAGATTCGTAGAGGAAGTATATGGATTAATCTTTTAATTATCTCCATAATGACCTTAACTTTTTTGTCTCTCGTGGTTATTCCTGGAATACTTATTGGCCTTACTCAAGGTAGTTTTGAACAAAATAGAGAGCATCTTACCGGGGATCTTTATTTAACAACTCTTCCAGAAGAAGAAACCATCGTAAATACACAGGATATTGTCCGAGTGCTTGACATGCTACCAGAGGTAGAAAATTACAGTGTTCGGTATCGAATTGGGACCACGGTTGAGGCAGGATACATTAATCGTCCAGATTTTACTGATGATGCAGAGAGCCTAAGCGTAAGCGCCTTTGCTATAAATCCAGAAAAAGAAGAAGCCACAATTAGCCTCTCAAAGTTTATTGTGGAAGGCGAGATGCTCGAGAGTGGTAAGTCAGGAGAGGTTTTAATTGGTGCAACTCTTTTAAAAAAATACTCAAACTTTGCAGATTTATTTGAACCGCTAGTAGATGTTGAGGTTGGAAAACCTATTAAACTTACTTTGCAAGGCAGAGCTCTTGAAGGCCTTGAGCGTGATCGAGCTCTTTTGGACGGTGATATACGAGTAGGGCAAACATCAGAATTTATTGTAAAAGGTATAGTTGACTCAAAGGTTGGGGAACTTTCTGGTTCAATTTTCATGACAGAACAGGACTATCGTCGTATTTCTGGAAAACAAAGTCTGCAAGCAGCAGAAATTGCAATTAAACATGTTGACTCAATAAGCGACGAACAATTCAAAAATATCGCTTTGTCTTATGGTCTTGGAGAATATGCAAAAGTTCGAACGGCCGATGAAGCCATTCCCAAGTTCTTAGCCGATGTTCAGAAAACATTTGGATTGTTAGGGAATATGATTGGAGCCATTGGTATTGTCGTTTCTTCTATTACTATATTTATAGTAATTTATATTAACGCCCTTACGAGACGTAAATTTATCGGAATCCTCAAAGGTATTGGTATATCAGAAGGGGCCATTGAATTTGCCTATATGCTACAGTCTATTTTCTATGCATTTATTGGTATAGGATTTGGACTCGTCCTTCTCTATGGAGTCTTTGTACCATTTTTTGCAGCTAATCCAATTGATTTCCCTTTCTCTGACGGAATTCTAGTAGCAAAAATTGGACCAACGATGGTACGTGCAGGGGTACTATTAATTGTTACGATGATTGCGGGACTTATGCCTGCACGAATTATTGTTCGTCAAAATACTCTCGATAGTATTCTTCAACGTTAATATTATGATTTCAGCAAAAAAACTAACAAAAACATATACTAATGGTGAGATTGTAACTCCTGTACTAAAAAATATTAACCTAGAGATCAAACAAGGTGAATTTGTAGCTATCATGGGAAAATCTGGTGCCGGTAAATCTACCTTGTTGTATCAGCTTAGTCTTCTTGATATGCCAACCAGTGGTACGGTTATGATAGGAGATATAGATGTACTATCTCTTTCAGAAACAGAGCGGACTAATTTTAGACTTTCAAAATTAGGATTTATATTTCAGGACTACGCGTTGGTACCTGAGCTTACTGCGGAGGAAAATGTGGCTATGCCTTTGTTAATGCAGGGTATACAGAGATCAGATGCAATGCAGAAAGCTCGTACCATCATAGATAACATTGATATGATTGGTAAATACACTAATCGACCAAATCAGTTATCAGGAGGTCAACAGCAGCGTATTTCAATTGCGCGAGCTATTGTGCAAGAACCTGAGATTTTGTTTGCAGATGAACCCACAGCAAACCTAGATTCAGCTTCATCAAACCAAGTTATTGATCTCATGCATGATTTACATAAAATGGGCCAAACGATAGTTATGGTTACTCATGAGCCAGAATATACAAAATATTGCGATCGAATAATTTACCTAGAAGATGGAGAGATCACGAGTCATGATTATAAAATAAAAAACCTTTAGGTTTTTTATTTTGTTTTTTTTACTAAATATGTTCTAATATATTTAAACAAATCTAAAAAAATGAATAAACTGAAAATTCAATTTCTCGAAAACAAAGAAGAAATACTTGTTAAATTAGGTAAGGAGTCAGCAGGACCATTTACCCATATAGAAGGAGTGTTCCAGAAGATTGGTGAATTTTATGATAACGACAGGATATCATTTAATCAAGGAAAAGGTGCCATAAGGGACATTCTTGGTTCAAAAAATAATTTAAAGATGAACAGATCAGGATACTTTTCGGCATTATTTCTCGCTGAGAAGTATGTGCAAAATAGTATTGGAAAACTTGGAAGTAAATTATCATGCCATGTCCATCTTGAGAAAAAAGAAGGCACATTAAAATATGCTTTTATACTGCAAGACACTCAGGAGAGGAATCGCCTTAGTAATTATTTTATCTACACATACCAGGCTTCCGAATTTTTGAAATTTTTACATAGAATCGAATTTGTAAACGAAGAAAAATTTATTGATCTTGAAATAAAAATAAAAAAAACAACCTTATTCTCTAGTGACCTACTAGAGCTAAGTAATTAATACAGAAAAGAACAACTTGCATGTTCTTTTTTTTATTTTCTTTTAAAAGATCTTAGGGAGTTTTATTTTTATGGAAAAAATTGTATAATATTAAAAAACAAAGATTATGAAGAAAATTAATATATTTAGAAGTTACGACAACGGAGTGTCCATTTGTATTGCGCTCCCTAATGGTTCTTTCTCTGAAGATTTTATTTTTTTTGAAGATGTGATTATCTACTTATTTGATTCCTTTTTTCCTCAACACTTTGATTATTCCTTAGAGAATCAAACAATTATTCTCATAAATTTAATGAATAATTATGAATTAGAAAAAAAATTTTCCGGAGAAGCTTCCATTGATTTTTTAGTTCATATATTATCAAAAGAAAAAATATTTCTTGATCAGGTAAGGTATTTCAAAAAACCTATTAAATTTGAACGTGTAATAAAAACCTTAAGATATCAATTCACTATATTGAATGAAGAGAACAAATGGGTTCCCTTTAGCCCTGAATTCAGGTTCGAAGATGAGGTATTTGAATTTTTATATTTCATGTACATCAACTATTTAATAAATGATGAAAATTATAATGCTTATCTTAAAAAATTACAGAAAATAACTATATTTAGAGACACATACATGGGAGGTATGATGTTATCTAATAATTTAAAATTTAATGGCTCTAGAATTTATCCAACTAAGTTTGATTAAACAACGCTTGCACTTGCAGCGTTATTTTTATGCTAATATTTTAATATGACACCGTATAAGAAAAAAATACGTAAAGAGCGTATGAATAAAATGATAAAAATATTTCGTATGAAATATCCTGATCCTGTTTCAGATCTTCTTTATACAACAGATTTTGAATTCCTTATTGCGGTGATTCTCTCTGCGCAGTGTACTGACAAGAGAGTGAACATTGTAACAAGAAAATTATTTAGAAAATATCCACGAATTAAAGACTACGCGAGGGCTAATTTAAAAGAATTTGAACAAGATATTTTTTCAACAGGATTTTACAGAAATAAGGCAAAAAATACTATTGCTGCTGCAAAAATTGTTTTAGAGAAATGGCACGGAGAATTACCTCGAACTTTGCAAGAATTAGAAATGATTCCAGGAGCAGGACACAAGACCGCCTGCGTGGTCTTGTCTAATCTTTATGGTATCAATGAGGGTATTGCTATTGATACTCATGCTATACGTATCGCGCGTAAATTTGACTTAGTAGACAAGCCCTACACACCGATTTCTATCGAACGAGATTTAATGGAATTAACGCCTCAAGAAGAGTGGGGGAATATGAATCATTATTTGGTTCTCTATGGTCGATACCATGCACCAGCTCATGCAAAAGAAGTCCATGATGAATTAACAGCTATATACCCTAAAGCTTCATTTAAACGTCCACGATTATCTCAACGTATTAGCGATAGAAAATAACTGCTATACTTTAACTATGAACACACAACAGCAACCTGACATTAAAATTAAAAAACCTACACATAATTATTTTACAAAGCCAAGGGATTTTGGAATGTTAGTAGTGGGTATTATTTCGGTTTTGTATATCATGAATATTTCTATTGGACTTATTGAAATTTTACCTGATAATCTTCCATTCATTGGAAATATTGACGAAGCAGTAGTTAGCGCTATTTTGATTTCTGTTTTTTATTATTTTGGTATTGATATTACTCGCTTTTTTAAACGAAAATAATTATGCTTATTACTTCAATTTCTGGTATACGCGGTACTATAGGGGGCCATCAAGGTGATAACCTAACACCGCAAGATATTGTTGGTTTCGTATCTGCCTTTGGAACATGGATTATTCGTGAAAATGAAAACCCGACAATTCTCGTTGGTCGAGATGGTCGAAAATCAGGTAAAATGATTCTAGATATAACTGTTCAAACTTTAATTTCTTTAGGTATTAAGGTCATAAACCTTGATTACGCTACAACACCTACAGTAGAAATGTCAGTTATTTCAGAGAAGGCCGATGGTGCTATTATTGTTACAGCTAGTCATAATCCAAAGGAATATAATGGTTTGAAAATGCTTAACGAGAAAGGAGAGTTTCTTTCAGCTCAAGATGGTCAGGTAATTATAAACATCAAAGAAGAAGGTGAATTTATGTATGCCAATGTTGATGATTTGGGTAGTGAAACAAAATCTTATAATCACACAAAAGATCATATTAAAAAAATATTAGATCTTGAATTGGTTGACGTGGATCTTATTAAATCTAAAAAATTAAAAGTTGCTATTGATACTATAAATTCGGTCGGAGGGATTGCCGTTCCGTTGTTATTGGAAGAGTTAGGGGTTGAGGTCATTGGTCTTTATTGTGAGTGTAATGGAGATTTCCAACATGCACCAGAACCACTTGAAGAAAACCTCGGTGATTTAAAGTCATTAGTCCTTAATACAAAATCTCATTTAGGTATTGCTGTTGATCCAGATGTTGATCGTCTGGTATTTGTAAATGAAAAAGGACAGATGATCAATGAAGAATATACTATTGTGATGATCGCTGATTACGTCTTGTCTTTTACTTCTGGAAATACTGTGTCAAACCTCTCCTCATCTAGAGCACTTAGCGATGTTACTAAAAAACACAAGGGAACATATTTTGCCTCAGCGGTTGGTGAAAAGAATGTCGTTGAAAAAATGAAAGAAGTAAATGCTGTAGTTGGGGGTGAGGGAAGTGGGGGTATTATTTACCCAGAACTTCATTATGGACGAGATGCATTAGTTGGGATTGCCTTGTTTCTAACTTATTTAGCAAAATCTGAAAAATCAACCAGTGAGATTCGTGATTTATATCCAGATTATTATATGACAAAAGAAAAAGTATCTCTACCTAACCGAGATCAAATACAAGTGATCTTTGATCAATTAGAATCAGAGCAGTCCACAGAATCAACCTCCCGAATTGATGGTCTTAAAATTGATTTTGAATCTTCTTGGGTACACGTTCGAGCCTCAAATACTGAACCTATACTGCGAATCTACACTGAAGCACAGACACAAGCACAAGCATATAAACTAGCAGAACAATTTATTAAAAGAATACAGGAAATTATAAGCTAGCATACTTATTAGGGAATTATTTATTGCGAAAATGATGTGAATCAATGAGATAATGTTAAGAACAGGATTGATTGAAAGGTATTATGTGAATAGTATTGAAGTTTTAAAATTTATCGTATATGATATTATTTTTTTATTGCCCAGATGGTGGAATTGGTATACACACATGATTGAGGGTCATGGCTCCTAGAGCATGCGGGTTCGAGTCCCGCTCTGGGCACATACACATACAAATTTTTCATGTTTTGTTATACTATAACCATGATAAATATTTTTAAATTAATAGGTTATGGAATGAAGGCAAAGCAGGGGTATAGTGCACCTGATGATTTATTAGCTGATTCTTCATTTGGTATTGTTGAAGGATTCTTTATTCTCAGTTTTGTTATATTAGGGCTTATTTCTGGCATTTTACTGTATTTTGGTTTTAGTTACGGCTATAGCTTGATGACATTCTTTGGGTTCTTATTTTTGTTAATGTTGTTCGTTGACATAGCAATATATAGAATAATTAAAAAAGCGGTGCAAAGAATCAGTACTAAGGTAACTAACACTGTAAAAAAACAAGTCAGTAGTAATCGAACTGTTGATGTCGAAGCGAATGAGGTAAAATAAGAATATATTATTCATTTAAATAAAAAGTTATGAAAAAAATTATAGGAATTATTATTATAGTTGTACTTGCCTTATGGGGACTTATTGCTATTAATAAAGAAACTCAAGAACAAAAAGAATTACCAAGAAATGACCTTCAGGAAGCTGTAGCGTATAGTGAAAATATTAATCTCGAAGATGGTGATTATATAGCTAATACTGGAGATTCATTTACAGGTTGGAAAGGAAAGACCGTTGCTACGCAGCATAATGGAACTGTATATTTAAAAAGTGGAAATATTAAGATAATTGATTCAGAGGTTTCAGGAAATATTATATTTGATATGAGTACCATACGCTCAGAAATTGGTCTGGGTCTTGATGATCATTTAAAAAGTAAAGATTTTTTTGACATTAGCAAATATCCAGAAACAACTATTGAAATTACAGGATATTTTAATGGTGAAGTTCAAGGCGAATTAACCATCAAGGATACAGTACAACCAGTAT
This sequence comes from Crocinitomicaceae bacterium, assembly GCA_047637555.1. Lineage (GTDB taxonomy): Bacteria > Patescibacteriota > Minisyncoccia > Phycocordibacterales > UBA1006 > UBA1006. The sequence continues at coordinate 21,723 of JBLIKX010000004.1, read as the reverse complement.
CACTACCTGTTAATATATCGCAAGAGGATAATAATATTTACATGAATGGTATGTTTGAACTTGATAGAACCCTATGGGATATTGTATATAACTCATCAAGTATATTGTCTGATCTTGGGGATCTAGCAATCAATGATTTTATTGAATTTGAGATTGAATTCATTTTCATTAAGGAAAATGAATAACGCAAATAAACAATTTTATATTGTAGCTACACCTATTGGAAACCTCGAGGATATGAGTTATCGTGCAATTCGAATTCTTTCTGAAGTAGATACTATTCTTTGTGAAGATACTCGTGTGACGCGAAAATTACTACAACATTATAATATTCAAACATCTACAGAGAGCTATCATGCACAAGCTAGTGATGCTAAGGAAAACTCTATAGTACGAAGAATAAAAGAAGGTCTTATCTTTGCACTTGTATCTGATGCTGGTACGCCCACCATATCTGATCCTGGGGTACGCTTGGTTGGGCGTATTTGGGCTGAGATACCTGATATAAAGATAAATTCTATACCAGGTCCCTCCGCATTGATTACGGCTATAACCACGACGGGTTTTGTAGGTAATCAGTTTACTTTTTATGGCTTTCTGCCACATAAAAAAGGGAGAGGTAAAATATTTGATGAAATAAAATCATCACCTCGCATGTCCGTATTTTACGAATCACCACATAGGATAATAAAGACACTTACTGAACTTTCTGAGCGTTTTGCTGAATCTCGCAATATTGCTGTTGGTAGAGAACTGACTAAGATGTTCGAGGAGACAATTCGAGGTACCGCAAAAGAAGTACATGAATTCTTTGTCCAAAACCCTGAACGAATCAGAGGAGAATTTGTTGTTATAGTTGACAAGTAATTTATAAACACACAAGATGAATCCTTGTGTGTTTTTTGATATACTGCATTAATGAAAAAATATATTAACACTATTCTTTTAACCACATTACTTTTACTTATTTTTCCTTTTCTTGGTTTACCAGAACTGTGGGAAAATTTATACGTTATCATCCTGGCTTTTCTAGCCGGCTCTGCAGCACTCCTTTTACGACATAAGTCAGGTCTTATTGAGGATGTAGATGAAGAGACGTCTCTTCAAGAATACGTAAAAGAATTACAAGAACGATTTAAAGACCATGCGCAAGTTGAACCTGAGAAACAGAAACGAATATCTGATGTCAACATCAATCATGACTAGGTCATATTATACAACACCTGTTTTCGTTGTAGTAACGATCTTTACATTATTTATTATAGTAAAATTACATAACACTCAAGATTACATTTACTCACTACAAGAATCTACTTTACAAAAAAATTCTTATCATGTTTTTGAGCTTACGCAGAAAATTAAGAGCATTAAACTTAATCGCTCAACTGGACATATTCAGACACCTGAATCTGTTCGCGCAATTTATATTTCAAGTTGGGTAGCTGGGACACCTTCCTTGAGAAATAAACTTATTTCTTTTATTGATTCCTCCGCTGTTAATTCAGTTATTATTGATATTAAAGACTCAACAGGTATTATTTCCTTTCGTATTGATGATGATCCCTTAATAGATAAGTACGGTACAACATCATCACGTATTTCAAATATTGAAGAGCTTATTAAAGAGCTACATAATAAAAATATCTACGTTATAGGTCGACTTACTACATTTCAGGACCCAGCACTAGCAAAAAAACATCCTCATTTATCATTTAGCCGTCTTGATAACGGATTCACATGGACTGATAAAAAAGGATTAGCGTTCATTAATCCAAAAGAAAAAGAAGCATGGGATTACATCATTAGACTTGCTGAGACTTCGTATGAAGTTGGTTTTGATGAAATAAATTTTGATTATATTAGATATCCTTCTGATGGAAATATTGGAAATATTAATTATAATATATCTGCAAATCATAGTCGTCAGTCTACACTAAAGTCTTTCTATGAACATTTAGATTATGAACTTAGGAAAGAGAAAAAAATCCCAATATCTGCAGATATTTTTGGACTCGTAACTACAGCTGATACTGATTTTGGTATTGGTCAGGTTTTTGAAGATATCATTCCGTATTTTGATGCGATTGCTCCAATGGTATATCCATCACATTACTCACCTGGTTTTTTTGGACACAAAAATCCAAACGCATATCCATACAATGTAATAACTCAATCGATGCAAAGCGCAATAGATAGAGCTCATGCAATAGGGGAAGATCCCCAAAAATTACGTCCTTGGATTCAAGATTTTAACCTTGGCACGCCATCTTATGGTACTCTTGAGGTTGAAGCACAAATCCAAGCAACCTATGATTTATCCCTTGATTCTTATATGTCATGGGATCCTAGAAATAGATATACCCAAGACGCCTATCATAAAAAACCTTCATATGAATATTAATAAACATAAAATTAAAATTTCTCAACATAATATAATCCTTGCACTTGTTTTTTTCTTTATCGGTTTTTTTGCATCAGCAACTTTTGACTCTGTTAAGCTAACAATAAACAACGAGCGTGATCTTGACTTATTTTGGTCTGTTTGGGACGTCATGGAGAGAAAATATCCCTTTGAAGAACCTTCTGATGAAGAAAAAATTTATGGGGCTATTTCAGGTCTTGTAGCCTCTTATGATGATAAATATTCTTCATTTTTTCCACCAGCAAAAAGTGAGTTTTTTAATCAATCTATTTCAGGTGAATTTGGAGGTATAGGAGTTGAAATCACTATTAATTCTGGTTACCTTTCTATTGTAGCCCCACTGAAAGGGTCACCAGGTGAAAAAGCAGGATTATTAGCTGGCGATATTGTCACTCATGTTGATGCTGTTGATGTTACTGGGATGACTCTAGAGGAGGCTATTGGATTAATACGAGGAGATATCGGTACTCAAGTAATCTTAACCGTTGTTCGTTTTGACGAAGAAGAGCCATTAGATATTAGTATTATGAGAGATAGTGTAATTGTCCCAGTCATAAATACAGAGATACTTCTTGATACCTTCGTTATACATCTTTATAATTTTAATGAATCATCAGAGGAACCATTTAAAAAAGCTCTTATTGAATTTAAAGAATCCGGTAAAGATAAATTATTGATTGATTTACGAAACAACCCTGGTGGTTATCTTACTTCGGCTATTGATATGGCCAGTTATTTTATTGACCAAGGAGAAGTCGTAGTTATAGAAAAAAGTGGCATTACGGAAGATGATGAATATACCTTTAGAAGTTCTGGTTATTCATTACTAAATGATGTTAATTTTGAAACTATTGTATTAATTAATGAGGGATCAGCTTCTGCATCTGAGATACTTGCAGGTGCATTACGAGACTATGGAGTAGCTAAAATAGTTGGAGAACAAAGTTACGGTAAGGGTTCCGTACAGGAGTTAGTTGATCTTGAAAATAATACATCTCTCAAGGTTACTGTTTCAAAGTGGCTTACACCATCACGAGAACAGATTTCAGAGGTTGGTATTAAACCAGAGGTTTATATTGATTTCATATCTAATAATAATACTGATATTCAGCTACTTGAGTCAATTAAACTTTTTGGTGTAGAATAAGGTATATGAAAGTTATATTATTACAACAAATAAAGGGGAAGGGGGCAAAGGGTGATATCATTGAAGTCTCTGATGGATATGCTCAAAACGCTCTTCTTCCACGAGGCCTTGCAAAAGTAGCAACAAATACCGAGCTTAACAAAATTAAACTCGCCGAAGAATCCTCAAAATTAAAAACGCAAAAAGACATAGATCATGCTCACCGAGTTCTTGGTATCGTTAATGGTAAAAATATTATCATAACAGAAAAGCTTAACGAAAAGGGTTCCCTGTATCATGCTCTTGGTTTAAAAGAAATAACTAAAGCAGTACATGAGCAGTTAGGTGTGAGCACTCCCAGTGAAATGTATGCTGAAAAGTATGCCTTAAAAAATTCAGGTGAATATACACTTATACTTGAATCAAATAATCAAAAGGCAGAAATACATCTTTTAATTGAATCGAAATAAAAAACCATTATAAACGGTTTTTTATTTTTGATAAGGACACGTTGATGTAATTTCAAGACCGTACCCTTCCAGTCCAACGTATTCAATGTTCGGAGAATTTGTGATCAGGTTAATCTTACCGATACCAATATCTGCTAAAATTTGCGATCCAATGCCAATATCTTTATGTTCTGACTTTATTTTTGTTAAGGCAGTATTTTCAAGGCATTTTGATTCCAAAGCAGAAAGGTTTCGTAATATATTTTGAGTTTTATTATGTTGATTAACCAAGACAAGTACTCCAAATTTTGATTGAGAAATCATTTTAAAGACTTCTTCAAGATGATCATGATTGTCACCATTGAGGAGGGAAGTGATATCACTGTAAACTTGATTGACCTCTACTCGCACAGGGACAATATCATGTTTATTCCAGGTACCTTTTGAAACGACAATGTGTACATCATCTGCATTAGTTTGAGAATATGAACGTAAACGTAACTCACCGTACTTCGTGGATAACTGGAAATCCTGTTCTAATTTAACAAGTGATTCATTTTTAAGTCTGTAAGCTACAAGGTCCTCAATAGATATTAATTTAAGGTTAAACTTCTTTGCGACTTCAACTAATTGAGGTAAACGCGCCATGGTTCCATCTTCATTAAGAATTTCTACAAGTACTCCGGCAGGAGCAAATCCAGACATTACTGCCAAGTCGTGAGATGCCTCAGTGTGGCCGGTCCGACGAAGCACTCCACCTTCTTTTACAACAAGAGGGAAGATATGGCCTGGTCTCCCAAGGTCGCTTGGCTTTGTTCGAAGATCAATAAGTGCTTGAATTGTTTTTGCCCGATCAGTGGCTGATATCCCTGTAGTACAACCATTACCATTAAGGTCAACAGAAACCGTAAAGGCTGTTTGGTGAAGGACAGTATTGTTATCAACCATCATAGGGAGATGAAGTCTCTCAGCAGTTTCTTTTGTGATCGAGTTACAAATGAGCCCTCGACCATGCGTAGCCATAAAATTAATCATTTCTGGAGTTACTGTTTCAGCTGCTGCAACAAAATCACCTTCATTTTCGCGATCTTCGTCATCAACGACAATAATAACCTTACCTTTTTTAATATCTATAATAGCTTCTTCAATAGTATCAAGTTTAAATATTTCTTCATTCTGTTTCATAGAGCAACGATAGCACGGGGTGGAGAGTTAACCAAGAAAGGTTTATAATATAAACATACTCGTTTAATTTAATTTATAATATGAAAAAAGAACAAGAGAATTACATAGACCCATTTACCAGCGATGCAGTAGTAGGGGAAAAGAAAGAAGGTCACGGAGAAGCAAATGTATGCATTTCTTGTGAAGGATAAATTATTAACATTGTTTAATGTGTTAAAATCTAGCACGATGAATAAGATATTATATTTACCAAGGGAAGCCAAAAAAATAACTTCAGACCCACTCATAGTGCAAGCACTATAACTAAGGAGAACTGTAAGGATTCCCTAAAAGCATTTATTAAATTAAGTGCTTTTCATTTATCTCAAATTTAAATACATCAATTCATTTAGTTTCAGGGGGGTAATATGTTTAATTAATAACGTCGCACAACATATATTTTACGACGTTATATATAAAGAAACTCACAAGTGATGCTAATTGGCAACAAAGATAGGTTAAAAGACCCTTCGGACTGGACCCTTGATACCTCTTTTATATATAAAGATCCTATTAAGAATCTTTATTTTCTGTTTTAAACAAGAATTGCTGAAGTATATGAATATTTTTACTTTTTGTTGCTGAATAGTAAAATATTTGAGTTCCGGGTCTTACTTGCTCAATTAAATCATTTTTTAATTGATTTTGCTTTTTTTGATTTATCTTATCAATCTTGTTTGACGCAATGATGTATTGTTTTCCAGCTTGATCCAATAAATGTATAAATTCCTTATCTCCAGGTGTCAGCCCTACTTTGGAGTCTATAATAAGGCATACAAGAGCCGTATCTGCCTGTGGGTGCACTATGTACCACTCAATTAGATCCTTTAGCTTCTTACGGTCAGTTTTAGATAGCTTTGCATAGCCGTAACCCGGCAAGTCAACCAAATAACAGTGTTGATTTTCTGTTGTCATAACATCAAAGAAGTTAATTTCTCGTGTCTTTCCTGGGGTATTTCCAACCTTGACTAGTTTATTTCTCCCTAATACTGCATTAATGGTGCTTGATTTTCCGACATTAGAACGACCTATGAATGCAATATGAGGTGTGCCATCGTAGAGAACAGCGTCTTCTCCTACAACCCCCTTGATGAAAGTTGCATTTTTTATAATAGTTTTCATATATGTATCATAATGCTCTTTCTTTTAAAAAGCAAAAAAAAATACCTATTAGGATTTTTATTCTGCAGCTATACTAGGTGCGAGATTTTCTATTCCAGATGATTCACCAGAAATAATACTCAAGAAACTTTTTTTCAAGAATTGAAATAGTGGTTCAGCATATTCTCGGATATAATTATCATAAAAATAAATAGCATTGTCTCGGATATATCCAAAATTTGATTGAGTTTGTTCATCTTCAATTGCACCTTGCACACTAAAATCAAAAAAATAAGATGCAACAATAATACCTACTATTATAATAAGTATCCATTTTATAGATCCTTTCTCACCTCTTGTTTTGTATGGTTGGATCAATTTCATAAATTTATTATATCATTTTATTTTTAGTTAGCCAATGATGGATATTTGTAATATGAGATGTTTGTTTTTGGGAAAAATGATAAAGGATCTAGATAGGCAGCTGTTGGAGCCAATGGCATACGGTAATTTGTCCCTGGGCAGGCTGAACTTGGTCTGTCTGTTATTCTTGCGCCTTGACCACCATCAACTCCTTTTGTTGCATAAGTTGTAATATGGAGATGTGGAGCGGTGCTGCGCCCTGTATTTCCTGAGTAAGCGATGATGTCACCTTTTTTTACATTCTGGCCAGCTTTTGCCTTAATAGAGGAAAGATGAGCAGAAGTTGTTGAGAGCCCGTTACTGTGTTCAATAAACACCCATTTACCAAACGAAGCTCTGTAGCATTGATCATCAGTATTTCCTGTACCCTTTACCACTCCATCTGCAACAGCGTATACAGGTGTTCCTACTGAAGCCCTGAAATCCATACCACTATGTGAACCTGATGCGTACAGGCGTCCTGATGCGCTTGTTTTTCCGAATCGTTGAGTGATAAGTACTTTTGATAGGGGCCATTCAAATACAGCTGAACCTTTTTGTGGAATTGAATTTGGGTTTAGGGCAAATTTCAGTTTTGATTCAAAGGAACGTATTTCAGTATCAAGAGCAGCAATTATGGCAAGAGTTGAATTAAGACTTTTTTTCGTTGTATTCTCTTTTTGCTTTGTTCTATTAAGTACAGTTTCTTTTATTTTTTCTTGTTCTTGAACAATATTTTTTTGATCACCTAGAATCTCTTTTTCTTCTTCTAAGTCCTGTTGTTCCAAAGAAAGAACCTGATTTGTTTTTCGTAAATCAATTTTCTTTTCTTTTAATATATTAGTTGTTGCTATCAGTGATTTTTGAATTCTCGCGTAAGAATCCCTAATACTAAAAAAATTAGAAAAACGTTTTCCAGAAACAACAAGTTCAAGTAATGAAAGATTACTTCGTTGGTCGACCCCTCGCAAGAGTCCAGCAATTGTTCCAGCGTGCGTAAGAATTTCAGAATTATAACGTGATATTCGTTCCTCTGATTTGTCTATTTTTAGATCAAGAAAATTAATATCATTCTGTGTTTGTCTGATGTTATTATCAAGACTCTTACGTTCTGAATTTATTCTATTGAGCTCTGCGGTCAGAGTACCTTTTTCAGCTCCTACTTTTGTTAACTCAATTCTAATCCTCTCTGCTTCAACTTCTAAATCTTGTCTTTCTTCAGCTCGAACTTTGATTTGTTGCTCAAGTTCAGAAATACTTTGAGCTTGTGTATATGAAAAAATACCAATATTAAAGAATATTGCTAGAAGAAAAAGTATAAAGAATTTATGATTAATTCTTTGCATTCTTTGATTATATCATGATTGATATTTTGATACGAAAAAACCCTGTTATGCAGAGGTTTTTTTTAAAAATTCAATACTGTTTTTAATTCTTTCTAGTACAGATTCTTTACCTATAATTTCAAGAAGAGTGAATGGGTCAGGTGATTTATCACGACCTGATAAACTAAATCGCAGAGGCCAAAGGACATCTCCCTTCCCTACTTCTTCTGCGTAAGGGAATATTTCGTCTTTAAGACTATCTTTATTCCAATCTCCAGAATAGTTATTAATTATTTCTGAAATTTGTTCAAGGTGAGTAATAGTGACTGCAGCTGTGCTTTTCTTCCAAACTACTTTTAAACTATCAATTTCTGGATTCACAAAATAGTAATCTAATTCTCCTTTTGTTATCATTTCCTGTATATCAACAAGACAACTAGCTCTTTCACGAATGATAGGTGTAATTTTAACCATCATTTCATCCTTGTACACTGGCGTATTTCGCAATCCATCAAAGAGTGGAGATATATATTCTGAGAATTCTTGTACTGAAAGTTTATTTAAATATTGTTTATTGATCCAATGTAATTTATCAATATTAAATACACCTCCACCTTTTTGAACCTTAAGTAAATCAAATTCTTTAATTAAATCCTTCATCGATAGAATTTCACGTTCATCACCTGGGTTCCAACCAATAAATGCCATAAAGTTTATTAGGGCTTCGGGAAGTATTCCTTGCTGTGAGTATTCTAAGGTAGGAATGACCTCTGGGTCCCTTTTGGACAATTTACCACCTCGAGGACTCATTATAAGCGGAATATGGGCATATTTTGGTCGAGTAAAGTCAAGTGCTTCAAGAATAAGTATTTGACGAGGGGTATTATTAATATGCTCTTGGCCGCGAATCACGTGTGACACTTGCATAAGCCAATCATCTATTACAACCGTAAGATGATAGATAGGTGTTTCCATGTTACGTGCTATGACAAAATCACCTAGTTCGCTAGTATCAAATTCAATATCACCTAAAACAAGATCAGCGAAAGTAATCTTTGTGTTTGGATTTTTAAATCGAATAACATTCATATCAGGATTATCTTTTGAAACTTCTGCTTCATAGGCACTTCCTGATGCTATTAGCTTTGCAATATAATCTTTGTAGATTTCAGTTCGCTCTGACTGACGATAAAATTCATCAAATTCCATTCCTAGCCATTCTAATGAATCAAGCATATTCTGCTCGTATTCTGGTTTAGAGCGTTCTATGTCGGTATCTTCCGAACGAATAATAAACTTACCATTGTTATGACGAGCAAAAAGATAATTAAATAAAGTCGTTCTTACTGAACCTATATGAAATTTTCCTGTTGGAGATGGCGCCATTCGTGTAACTACGTTTTGTGTATTCATGCTTGCTAGTGTATCAAAAAAGACTTAATCAATAAAGATTAGGTACTCAAGGTTTTAGTTTAAGTTCAAAGAATTTGATTCTTTGAAGGATCAAATTTGGAACAAAATTCGAAATAGTTACTATATTTCTTTTCTTATTTTATTTTTCATGTGCTAATACTACTCCTATAATTTCTTCGGCAATATTTTTTGCAGCATCTGGTATAGAAAATCTCTCGGCTCCAGCTTTCATCTTTTTTCGAATCTCTTCGTCATCAAATAATCTATTAATCTCAAAAACAAGAAGTTTTTCACTTAAATTATTTTCCTCAATAACAATACAAGCCCCTTCTCGTGCGTAATTATAAGCATTCTTAATTTGATGATTTCCATTTGAATGAGTTATTGGAACCACAATAGATGGAATTCCCCAATGAGCAATTTCAAATAACTGTGAACCGGCACGAGTGATAACTACATCAGCTACACCAGCCATCATCTTCATTGAAAGAGTATTAAGACTATCAAAAATATGGTATCGATATTTGAAATTATGATCAATTAGAGTAGCGTACGTAAGTTTCTTCATTTGCTCGAAGTTCTTATTACCTACCTGATGTACAACTTGGTATTTATCTAAAAGCATAGGGAGAGCTTTTTCAACAGAAGAGTTTATAAACTGAGCTCCGAGTGATCCACCGAGAACCCAAATAGTAGGTGTATCTTTCTCTAAATTAAGAAATTCATGTGCCCCTTCACGTGCTGGCTCTAATAAATCATGGCGAATTGGCTGCCCTGTGTGAACTATTTTATCCCTAGGAAAATAATCTATTTCTTGTTTATAAGAAACAGCAACGGCTCTGGCAAACTTTCCAGTCCATCTATTAACTCTGCCTGGGTATGAGTCAGACTCATGAAGGACTACTGGAATACCAAGAATCTTGGCTGCAAAGACCGTAGGAAATGCTGCATATCCTCCTTTTGAGAAAACAACATCAGGGAAGATTAAAAAGACCGTGAATAAAGCTTGAAATAATCCTAAAGCCATTTTAAACATATCCAGAATCATACGAAAAGAAGGTTTTAGTCGTAGCTTACCAGCACTTACCTGTTTAAAAATAATACCATTTTCATAAAGTATCTTTTTGTTATAGGGTTTATTCGATACATAATATAATCGAGCATCTGCTAGATTTTCATCATCAACAATTCTATTAAGTTCTTCAGCAACAGCAATAAGTGGGTAAAAATGCCCTCCTGTTCCTCCACCGGTAAGAATAACTTTCATATACTATGAATTATAGCATATGAGAAAAACATGTACCTAAACAGGCTTCCTGTTGCTACTTTTTTTTCTCGTATAGCGCGAAATATTGAGTACTATTCCTAGTTGAGCCAAGGTCACTATTAATGCCGTACCGCCATTACTCATAAAAATTAATGGTAAGCCTGAAAGAGGTACTAATCCTGATATAGCCGCTATGTTAAAAAATACCTGAATCACAACCAATAATATAATCCCTATGACTAGGTTTTGAGCAAAGATGGTTGGCGCATATCGTGAGATCTTAAAACCAAAAAAAGCAAAAAGTCCATAAAGTACAACAAGAATAAATCCACCTATAAATCCATATTCTTCCGCGAAAATAGCAAAAATTGAATCACTATTAGATTCAGGTAGATAAGGTCCGAATTTATGGATACTTTGCCCTAAGCCACGCCCATAAAGTTTTCCAGAACCTATTGCAATTCGAGACTGACGTACTTGATATGATGAACCGTAAGGGTCACTATTTGGATTATTGAATGTTTTTATACGATCAATAATATATGGATTAACTGCAACGTAGGCCGCAATAAGAGAAATACCAATTAAAACTACCGCAAAAATATGTTTCCACGCTGCTCCTCTGAGCCAATATAAAATAAAAGTTACAATACCAATCAGAGCTATAGTTCCAGAGTCTGGTTGTTTTATTAGGGTTGCAAGTGCAATACCAAGAAAACCAAGAAATGGCAGTATTCCATATTTAATTGTTTTAATTTCTTTACTATATTTTGAGAACCATGCCGAAAAGAAAATTACAACAGCTATCTTTAAAAGCTCTGCGGGTTGAAACGAAATAAATCCGAGCGATATCCATCGTCGTGCTCCCCCATGACTAAATCCAAGAGGAGAAAATACCAGCAAAGTAACAATAACACCCGCAATAAAAAGATAAGGTGCAAACTTTTTCCAAAAACTAAAATGTAACTTTGAAAAAAGAAACATTACTCCCAATCCTCCAAATACACCAAAACCAACATGTCTAATCATCATTCCATAAAATTGAGCTTTGTTCTCCGTATATACTCCGAGTGACGTTGAAATAAAAGTGGTTAACCCAATGAGTAACAAGATGAGTGTTATCCACAAAAATTTCTTGTCGACTCCGTGTTTTTTGATCTTTCTTTCCATACACTAAGATATTATTACAAGGATAATCCCTGAAGCTGAACACATAACTGAAAATACCCAATACCTCATGGTAATTTTTGCTCGACTCCATCCAATTGCTTCAAAATGATGATGAAGAGGTGCGACTCTTAATATTTTCTTGTTAAAAAATCTACGCGAGATAATTTGCGCAAGAGATGAAGCAGAAGTTATTACAAGGGGAAATCCAATAAGAATAAATTCAATAACAGTATCAGTAAGAAATATAATAACCGCAAGTGATAAGGTAAGACCTATCATACCCGACTCTCCCATATAGAACCTAGCTGGAGGAATATTGAACCAAAGGAACGCTAATAATGCACCCATGACAACGAAAGAAAACGTGGCGATATCAAATTGAGATTGTAATAAACCTATAAAACCGTAACTCGCAAATATACTTACCAAGACACCTGCTGCAAGACCATCAACACCATCAATGACGCTACTAGAAAATAATGAAAGCACTACAAACATAACAAACAATATTGCACCGTATCCTAAAAATAGATTCGCATCCATAAAGGGAATATTAATTGAATCATATCCAAGTCGGTAATAAAACCACATACCTTCGATCGCTCCTAAAAAGAGAACGAATATTATACGTATACGGCGTGGAACTCCAATAGAAAGTTGTTTTTCGCTCCCAAAAATTTGTAGGAAATCATCAACAAGACCTAGTGCAGCCCCAAGAAGTAGAGATAAAAAAGGTATAAGTGTTTGATTCCTACTTATAAATTCAATACTCTCTATTCCTGTACCTGTTAGAAACTCAGATGCAATAATTGAAAGTAGTACCGTTAAGGTAATTGATAACCAAACAATAATACCACCAACACGAGGTGTGTTAATTTCATTTTCATTATGTATCTGTTTAAAAGCTTCATTCATTTCAGAATGTCCAGTATTTTTTTCATCGACACGTGAGCTGCGTTTCCATAGTCGATACTTATAAAAAAGGTGACTTAAAGCTGGGGTAATAGCTATTCCAATCACAAAAGCAGCAAGAGTCGGTAATAAAATTTTAAATAATATTAGTGTTTCAATCATAGTGTTATTCATTATCACCATTTACAATAATAGGTTCTTTCTTAAAAGAATTTTCTTCTTCTTGAAAATCATTATGAAGAGCTTCTAGTTTTTTATGAATGGCTTCTCTCTCTGGTAACTGTTCTGATGATTGAACTCCCAAAAAAGAGAATAAATCATGGGTTGGTATATAATATGGTGATCTTTTATCTAGAAGATTTTGTTTTTTTGATATTAACCCTCGAATAAGAAGATTTCTAAGAATAAAAACAGAATTCACACCTCGGATAAAGTCAATTTGAGACTTTGTAACACTTTCTTTGTATATAATAATGGCAAGAGTTTCTAAGGCTTGCTTACTAAGATCACGCTCTTCTCCTACCTTACTTAAATTTTGAATAATTTCTCGAGAAACCTCACTTGTCATAAGAGAAATATTATCTTTAGTCTCTATTAATACAAAACCACGGTTAACATAAAAACCAGCCATATCTCGTACATTATCCCTAATATGACTTTCGGAAACCTCAAGTTTCTTCGCTAGCCAAGAGTAACTCAGTGGCTCATTTTTATAAAAAAGCAATGATTCAATTTTCTGTTGATGTGTATTCATATATTTTCAATTTCGATATTGCTAAAATTTTTATTCTGAAGCACTTGCAAAGCACCATTTTTTACCATCTCTAGCATTGCAAGAAAACCAACGACTTTGTAAACACGAACCTCCTTTGAGTCCTGGTTAGAAGTAAGATGACTACCAATAAAACTATTAAAATCAGTTTTTAATGCCTGAGTGAGTCGTTTCTCGAGAGACGCCATCATTTCTTCTATGTGAACCGCAATTCTAATACTGGCCTCTTTTTTTGTGGGTGCTTTTTCAGGTATTTCCCGAAGTACTGAATACAAAGATTCTTTTAATTGATCTAGATTAATCTCTGAAGGGGGTAAAAATTCAATAGATTTTTTAGGTGTTTTAGGGTAAAAGAAATTTGGCTTATTGTTAATTTGAGCCTTAAGAAGTTGACTAGCATCTTGATACTCCTTAAGAGTTAGAATTCTTTTCTTTAATTGTTCAATATCAACCTTTTCATCATCCATAAGTTCAATAGTTGGTAAAAGGGATTTAGATTTAATTAAGGTAAGAGTTGAAGCAACATAAATAAAATGAGTTTTATTTGCCAAGGAGTCTTCCTTTAGTGACGAGATGAACCTAATATAATCGCCTGTAATATCTGCCAGAGAGATATCAGTAATAGGCATTTTTCTTTTTTCAATCAGCTGTAGAAGTGCATCAATAGGACCCTCGAAGTTTTCAATTGTCACCTTAAAATTTGACATACCTAGTTATTGTAACAATTCCCTGTCAAAAGAGAAATTTGCTGTAATTTTAAAAATCGTGTAGTTTTAAATATATGAAGATAATTTCACTCCAAATGGGATATCGTCCTCTTTGGCAAAAGTTTTCTTATACCAGGAAGATTATTTTTTGAGATGAATGCCTTTAGTTTGATAGGTATTAAACCAAAGGCATTCATGATAAAAACTAGTCTTTTTGATTGAAAGGCTAATTAAAATTTGTTCTTTAACTTAATACGTAAACTATGCAAAAAAAACAAAAAATTAGAATATTAGATCATGGAGTTGAGGTTATACTGACGGAACTACAAACCGTATTTTTTACTGAAAACGAAGAGTTTGATATTTTTTTTAAGAGAGATGACAATTCATATGATGAATATATTATAATGAATGGTAATAATATTTCACTCTCTCAGCTCAAAGAAAATATCGACTTTACAAGATTTCTAACTAAGAAATTATCTACAAGTTCTCACGTAGTAATATCTAGAGATGGTACTGAAACAATAGGAGTTGGAATTCCGGCATGGGGTTCAAAAAAGATACCTATTAATTTTAGTAAAGGTCAGATTTGTGAAGTCAAAAATGGATCAATTACTCATCAAGGTGAAATATTCTCCTTGCCCTTCCTATTTCACAAGAAATATATTTTTGAAGATGAATTAAAAAACAACCTATCATTGGAAACTTACTGTATTTCTGATACAAAAATTTCACACAGGAATAGAGGAAAAGAGATAAAAACTTCGCTTCGAAGTATTAACCTAAAAATTTATATACACGGTATGTATATTATGGGTCTTGCGTCCTCTTCATACAAAGAAAGTGACGGTAAATTTATGGTATTCAAGGTAAATGACCTTATTAAAAAAGAGGTCATAGAGTTTCCATTATTATATACAGGACGTGGAACACTACCTTCTGTAGCTTTAATAGAGTCTAAAATAATCCAAAACATACTTAATAACGCTCACTAGATCGTTATTTTTTTATATTGTAAACTGACCTTTTTGGTAGATCACTTTTTCTTTTCCATTTTTTAGCGTAGCCGTTACCTTTCTATCGGTAGTTGAAATAATATCTGTATGAACTGATGAAAAATTGTAGCCCATATCAAACCACTCTTGTTCAGTTACGCTACCTGAATCACCTTGATAACAATCTCGATAAGACATACCTAGTGCAACATGAGTATTACCATATTTACCTCCCATATTCTCGTCATAAAGTGTGTCTGCCATCGGTTTTGTAATTTTTGAATATCTAGCATCAGTGAGTGAAAATTCACCTAATTTATCTGCATCTTTAGTTGCAATCATTTCTTTGAGAAGTTCCTCATTCTTTGATGCGGAGAATTTAATAACTCTTCCTTTTTTAAATTCTAAATAAATGTCAGTAATAATATTCCCAAAATAATATAATGGCTGATTAAAACGAATCCATCCATTAGTTCCGCGCCAATCTGGACTCGTAAAAATTTCAAAACTTGGGATATTTGAACCACTACCACCCTTCCACGCTCCCTTTTTCGGAAGGTGTAGTTTTAGGTCCATATCTTTGCCAACCATATGTATCTCTTGAATCTGTAATGTATTAAGTTTCTTGATGTTTTTTTGAATATCTTTTTGAAGTTGCTTCCAGGTTGTTACTGGGTCTTTATCTCGTAGATAACAAGCTTTTATTATTTCAGCCCAATATTCTTTTAATGTCAGTCCAGCTGCATCAGCCATTGATTGCGTTCCGTAATTACAAATAGTCCAAGTAAAATTACCTTTAATTTCTTTGTCAAATCGCATACGAGTCCATGGTTTTAATGATTCTTTGTGCTTCATCATAATATTTGTATTTGCATGTTTTAAGAGGTTTAAATCACCTTCTGCATGAATATATAAACGATGATCAATAGTATCAATTAGGCCTTGGTAATATTTCTCAGGAAAAAACGTAGCTTGCTGTTTCGTTGCGTTTTCAAAGAAATATTTTTTAGATGAAAATGCCGAATCATCAAGAGAATAGTTTTCGACAACATGACCACCTTCTTCAAGAATTTTTTTATATACTGCGGCATAAAGAGGCTTACACGAATCATTCCCATCAAGCATTACAATTTCACCTTTCTTAAGCCCTTTTCCATTATTAAGAGCATAGTTCACCATTACCTCTGCATATTTTTCTAATATTTTTTTACTTGGAACATATGTTTTCATTATAATAGTATAGAATAAAATATAAATAAAAAAACCCTATTGGTTTTTTTTAATTTCTTTGAGAACAATACTCAATTCCTTTAGTTGTTGATTGGTAACCAACGAGGGTGAATCCATCATTGGGTCCCGTCCTTCTCCATTTTTTGGAAAGGCAATTACCTCACGAATAGTTTTTTCATTTTGAAGAATCATCATCAAGCGATCAAATCCCCAGGCAATACCTCCGTGTGGTGGTGTTCCTGATGAGAGAGCTTTTAACATATGCCCAAAATTCTCTTCAATTTTTTCATCAGAATGACCAAGAATAGAAAGAATTGATTTCAAAGTTTCTGGGTCATGAGCTCGTATTGACCCTCCTCCAATTTCATAACCATTTAAACAAATATCATATTGCGCTGCCATAATCTCGCCAATATTTTCTTTATTTTTGAGATTTGGAATATGTTCCGGCTTTGAAAGAGAAAATGGATTATGTGTGAATGTCCATTCCCCTGTAGCCTGAGGATCATCAGATGTAGCAGTCTTTTCAAAGAATGGAAAGTCTACAACCCAACAGAATGCTAAGAGGTTCTCATCTTCCTTATCTTTTCGTATATCAGGTCGATCATTTCCATATTTTTCAATAGCCTCTGCATAGGGAATTCGTGGAAATGGAATTTGTTGAATTTCTTTTTCTGGATATAATTCAGTTACAATTTTGATTAATAACTCTTCGTTCATTTGCATGACATCATCTTCCGATACAAATGACATTTCAAGGTCTAATTGTGTAAACTCAGGTTGACGGTCTCCACGCAAGTCTTCATCTCTCATGCATCGAGCAAATTGAAAGTAACGTTCCATACCAGAGGTCATTAACAATTGTTTATACTGTTGAGGTGATTGAGGTAGAGCGTAAAAATGATGCGGTGAAACTCGTGATGGGACCATATAGTCTCGAGCTCCTTCTGGTGTTGATTTCGTTAAGATTGGTGTTTCTATTTCTAGGAAATCTTGACCATCTAAATAATCACGGCAGAGCTTTGCGACCTTATGACGCATCACCATATTATTATGCATACGTTCGGTACGTAAATCCAAATATCGATTTTTTAATCGAACTTCTTCGTTAATATGTTGCGTTGAATCAATAATTTCAAAGGCTGGTGTTTCAGCCTTGTTCAATACCTTGATTTCTGTAACTTCAATTTCAACATCTTTTACAGAAAAATCTCTCTTACCTGTTTCTTCGAACTGAACCTTAAACTCTTTTGCATTTTTATCAGTACGATCGTTAACAACACCGGTAATAGCAACCACCCATTCTGGCCGAAGAGTTTTTGCAATATCTAGAACTTCTGGTTTTCCAAAAACCACCCCTTGTACCTTTCCTGATGCATCTCGGAAATCAAAAAATGCCATTTTACCTTGATCTCGCGCAACATCTATCCAGCAATTAATAGTTACAGTATTTCCTAATTGCGTATGTAAATTTTTTATGTGTGTTCGCTTCATATTTTTAGCAAACAAAAAATCGTCTGCATTATAATTAATTTTAATAATAATGTAGGGACGATTTGTAAAATACAAGTACCGCGGTGCCACCCTGATTTCCTGATAATACAGGACGCTTTATATAATTCCATGTTAGGAATGTTTCACCTCGGCTGTGTCAGAGCTTCATTGGATACTGTTATTCTAACAAAACAAATAAAAAAACACTATTGTTTTATTTATTAATTTCGTCCACCAAAAATTTTTAATGCACTTACGAAAATCATAATAAAATTAATATACATATGCATTCCTCCTAGAACAATCATTTTACCAAGATCTTGACCTTGCTCGCTTCTTAGATACATTCGTTTGTAAGCCTGTGCATCGTAAACGGTCAATCCTGAAAATACCAAAACAGCAACTATACTGATAATCCAATCGATTCGTGCTGATTGTAAAACAAACCCGTTAACCAAGGAAACAATAAATACTCCCCACATACCAGTAAAGAGAAAAATCTTCCATCCCGACATATCATATTTCATTGTTTTTCCTACAAATGCTAATGCTGCAAAAACTGCAACTGACGCAATAAAGGTAGAAAGAATAGATCCTCCAGTATACGCAAGTAGTAAACCAGAAAGTGTCAATCCTGTAATTGCAGCATATACATAAAATAATATTTCAGCCCAACGTTTAGATAATTTATTAATTCCCCATTGAATACCAAAAAGTAGACCTAATTGAATACCAATAATTCCATAATAATAGGTAGTTGATGAGAAAATTACTTCAAGGACAGCAAAACCACTAATGGTAGACGTTACATAAAATGCAACAAGAGCGGAAATTAAAACTCCAAGCGCCATTTTTGAATAAATTTTTCCAAAGAATGACCGTAATCCTTCTGATTGATTAAAACCTGTTGTTTTTTGTACTGTTTCCATATATCTAGAGTGTAGCAAAATATAGAAAAGAGAAAAGATAGTTAATTGATCCTCGCTCTTTATTCTGAGCTACCCTTAAGAAAACAAAAAGTAGACTATAATCCTACTTTTTCACGCACTTCTTGTATTTTATTTTTTGCGATTTTTTGAATTTTCTTCTTTCCTTCATCCAGAATTTGCCGCACAACACCAGGATTTTCTTTAAAATATTTTCGTTTTTCTCGCATCGGTTCGATAAATTTCAGATAATTCTCTAGCAGTATTTTCTTTGAATCTCCGTATCCAAGACCTCCCTCTCTGTAACCTTTTTCTATGTCAGATAATTGAGGTTCTGGAGTAATTAATCTATGAAGTGCAAATATGTTACACTCATCTGGATTTTTGACCTCTTCTGGCTCCTTGCTGTCCGTTATAATTCCCATAATAGCCTTTTTGATTTCATTGTCAGTTCCAAATAGTGGAATGGTATTGTTGTATGATTTAGACATTTTTTGACCATCAGTTCCAGGAACAATCGCAACTGAATCCATTACATGTTCTTGTGGTTCCGTAAAAGTTTCTCCGTATTTATGATTAAATTTACGGGCAATTTCACGAGCCATTTCTACGTGCTGAATTTGATCCTTGCCAACGGGTACTAACTCACTATTTGGCAGTAAAATATCAGCTGCCATAAGAACTGGATAATCAAATAAGCCAACAGAGGCCTCTATACCCTTTGAATTACGGTCTTTAAAGGCATGAGCACGTTCCAACCAAGGAACGGTAACTAAACAGTTAAACATCCACGTCAACTCTGTAAGTTCTGGAATATCTGATTGACGATAGAGCGTTACTTTTTCAGGATCAAGACCAATAGCAAGGTAGTCTAGCACTAAATTGTTAATGTTCTCGCGCAACTCAGGTCCATTTTGGATGGTCGTCATTGCATGGTACTCAGCAATAAAGACGTGCATATGCAATTCATCCTGCAGATCAACAAATTGTTTCATTGCTCCAAAATAGTTTCCAATATGTGGTCGACCGGTTGGTTTTACACCTGAGAGACCTATTTTCTTTTGCTTATTATCTATCATATTATTTGCTAACATTAATAAGAGTACGCGTTGGAAACGGAATATCAATATGTTCTTTGTCGAATATTTCCTTGAGACGCTTCCGTAACTCTCCTGCAACTGCAAATTGCTCTTTTGGTAAGACCTTTGAAAGAATACGAATATCTACCGAAGAGGTATTTAGTTCATCAACACGTAAAAAATAAGGTGCTTCTAATATTTTAGGTCCAAAATCAGGATCAGTGGCCATTTCCCCTCCTAGCCTATTAACAACAGTACGTACATCATCAAGATTAGATGAGTAGCCCACTCCAATTACGATGTTAACCATTGAATAATCCATTGATGAGTTTGAACTCACATTGATCTGACTATTAGGTACACAATGAATAGTACCATCCATATCGCGCAGCCTAGTCACACGCAATGTCATGCCTTCGACAACACCTTTTTTACCTCCAATTTCAACTACATCACCAATACGAAATTGATTCTCTGCAATAATAAATAGCCCGTTTATGACATCTTTTACCAGGGATTGAGAACCAAAACCTACAGCAACACCAATAATTCCGGCACCAGCCAAGAGCGGTGCAATAGGAACACCCGTAACCTGTAATATTGCTAAAATTCCAGCAATCCAGATAAAAATATGAAAAAAACCTTGCACGATATTAATCAAGGTGTCTTCCCTTTTTTTCTCTGCAAGTTCTGTTGCAAACGCACCTCTGGGTACTGCTCTGCGTATGATTCTAGTAATAAAGGTATTCATGAACTTAGAAATAATCCATGTTCCAAGCATGATTCCTACAACAAGTGGTCCATTTTGAATTACCCATTCTCCAAGATTATTAACTATTGGTTGCATAAAATTTATCATAAAATTATTGTAACATAACAAGACTGAATAAAAACAAAACACCTTAAATTATCTTAAGATGTTTTGTTACACATTTGACGTTTCCACTCATACATTACTACTGCTGCTGCAACAGAAACGTTTAATGATTCAACGTCGCTGCTCATTGGGATTGAAACAATAAAATCAGCATGTTCTCGTGTTTTCTCACTCACCCCCTTCCCTTCACCACCCATAACGAATGCAGTAGGAGTATCAAACTTTTGATCCCAGATAGTTAGGGGCTTTTTCGCATTGTCATCAATATCTATAGCAGATACCCAGAATTTATTTTCTTGTAGTCGTTTGATAGACTGATTAATGTTTGAAACCCTAACGACGGGTACATTAGTAAGTGCTCCAGCAGAAGTTTTATATACCACACCATTTATTGGTGCCTGACGATCTTTACCAACAATAACACCAGCTACACCAACAGCTGCTGCTGTACGTAAGATGGCTCCAAAATTATGAGTATCTTCAATATGATCCAAGACAATCACGCAGGGCATTGCTTCAAGATCTATTGTCTCTAGCCAGTTATCAAATTCTTGATATTCGGCTCTCTTTAATAATGCAATAACCCCCTGATCGTTAACGTCGCCAACGTAATCTTGGATTTTTGCCTTGGTTACAGGATTAATTGGAATACGTTTTTCTTTTGCATATTCACGTAATGCCTGGAACCCTCCTTCTTTCTTTGCCATTTTATCTGAGATAAAAACACGCATCACATTTTCTGGATTACGCATAAGTTGCTCTTCGACTGGTTTTTTACCATAAATATAGAATGTCTCTTTTTTCATATTGTGAGTATACGTTTTTTAGA
>JBLIKX010000003.1:0-34090 GCA_047637555.1 Crocinitomicaceae bacterium | reverse complement strand
AAATTTATTTTTTGATGAAAATAACTGGTTACCACATGCTCCGCACAAATATAATCCATCATCGCTTAGATCAGTGTATTCTCCTCTAAATGCTGGTTCGGTACCTGCTTCACGTAAAACACGATATTGTTCTGGTGATAACTCTTTTTTCCATTCTTCGTTTGTTTTTTGTATTTTAGTCATAAAATTAATTATTAATAATAAATTCCGCAACTTCATCACTCGCCTCCTCTGCTATTAAGTGTTTTTTATCGATGAGAATTTTTATACGATCATCAGGAATATTCATTTCAGTTTGCAATAATCCAACTGAATCAACATCCAAAAAACTATCTTTCTCTCCCCATATAATTGAAACTGGGATCTCAGAGTTAATTAACCATGATCGATAGGTGTCTATTTCCTCTCCTACCTCCTTGGTGTGGGTGAAAAAATGAACTATACCACCAGCGCCATCGCGAAGTGGTAACCAATATCCTGCACGGATACTGTTGGTGAAATCGTAATCCTTAGTTCCTGACATCATCATCATATTCACAATAAATTTTCCAATATATTTATTTTCATGCAGACCTAGAATACTTTTTTGAAATGAACTGTTTTCATTGAAATTAATAGGTGGTGCAAAAGTTTCAGTATAAAGAATAGTATTCAACACATACATATGTGTAATTTTCTCAGGAACTTGATTAACCATGTGCCATGAAACTAAGCCACCCATGTCATGAGTTGCTTGCTCCCATGACTCGATACCCAGAGTATCCATTAAATCAATCAGGTACTCTGCCTGTTTATCAAAATCATAATCATCAAGATTTTCTAGTTGATCAGATGCACCAAACCCCATCAAATCAGGTGCAATTACACGGTAACCATTGTTTACTAATTCTTCAGCTACCTTTCGGTACATCCAAGAATTTGTAGGTGTTCCATGAAGCAAAAGGATTGCTTGCCCTTCTCCTTTGTCAAAATATTTCATAGTTCCATTATTGTTTTCAAATGAATGTAACTCAGATGCATAAGTCTGATAAGCAATAAGCTCCTCTGGAGAATCCTTGAATGCAATATACCCAATAACAACTACAGCACTGATAATAATTAAAATTATAGTAAAAATTTTCATACATTCAGTATAACAAAAACCAGAAACTAATCTGGTTTATTTTGTTTTGAAAAATCCTAAGTTATTATCACTTCTGACTGAATCAGTAATTTTGAATTTAGGAAAGACCTTTTTTCCTGGATTAAAAATATTTCTTGGGTCAAAAATAAGTTTCGTCTTTTCAAATAATTCTATCCATTCAGGAGAATATATTAAATACAAATACGGTGTGCGAATGATACCGTCATTATGCTCTCCTGAAATTGAACCTTGATACTTTTGTGCCAAAGTGAAAAATTTCTCAGATAAATATTTGATTCTATGAGCTATATTTTTTTGAGTGAAATCTAGTAAGGGATAGAAATGTAAATGAACATCACCAGCATGACCGTGAATAGCGCATTTTAATTTTTCTTCGTCAATAATGTTATTTAACTCAACATAAAAATTGGCAAAATTGTGCAATGGAATAACCAAGTCTTCTAGGAAGGCAGCGGGCTTTTCTCTTTTACTATGGCGCGCTACAAGTGCAAGACTTGAATATCTGATCGCCCAATAAATTTCTTGTTCTAAGGGGTCAGTTACTAATAATGAACCCGTTAATTCTCCAGCTAGTTTTTCAATATCGTGATTGCATATTGCTAAATCTTCACTTGATAATTGTGCTAAAATAACCATTTTAGGATTATAAGTAGAAATCTTTGGGATTATATCATTTTGAAAAGAAGCCAAGAAATCATCATAATTTTCGGAGAAAAATGAGTCTTTAAAGTCTTCTGGAAACTTCTGCGCAAGACTAAGGGTCCTTTTATCAAACAATTCTAATTTTTCTGGACGATATAAAAGTATCTGTTGGACAAGAGAACTCAGATTGCTTAGATCATTAACAGGAATAACTAGCAAATTGGATACTTGTGCTTTTTTAACAAGTCTATAGCGCACCTGAGTAATCAGCCCAAGGGTACCCTGTGAACCGATAATAACCTTTGTTATATCAAAGGTACCCTCACCATTTTCAAAATCAGTAGGGTTTGACCTAAGAAGTTTCCATAATGGATACCCTGATACATTTTTTGAAGATTTTATAGGATTTTCACTAATGAGACTCCACGAATCTTTAACTAATTCGTATAATTTAATATAAATTTCTGAAAGACGATTTTCTTGAGATATGATTTCATTATATTTTTCAAAATTAACAGGACCTACTTGATAAGTGTTACCGTCATCCAAAATAATCTCTAGTGAATCTACAAAAGAATCTTGCGCTCCATATTTGAGCGTATTTTCTCCAGCTGCATTATTAGCAATCATACCTCCTATAGCACACCACTCTCTCGAAGACGGAAAAATAGGCATGGTGAGTGAACTATCTTTGAAATATTTTTCAAAATCACGATAAAACATCCCAGGCTCAACAGTTATGAAAGGTTTCTCTGAATTTAAGTCTATCTCTCTTAAACTATCTAAATTCATAATATCAATAATTACAGAATCATTTAAAGAACCTCCTGATAAACCCGTACCTGCCGCACGTAAGGTTACAGATATATCTGTATCACGATCTCTGAGCTCAGAAACCACAGTAATAATCTGAGTTAATTCTGCTGAAGAAGAAGGCTTCAAAACTATTTTAGGAACAATTAAAAAAATACTTTCATCGTGATGGTACTGATAAGTTTTTTCCTCAGGAATAGTAATTAAACTAAATTTTTTTTTTAAATAAGCGTATGATTCAAGATTCATTTTAATATTATAACAAAAAAAATACCTTTCGGTATTTTTACGCTTCGCAACTCGCGCATTCAAGTAATTTTCTATTGAATTGCTGAGCAGCATTCATGCTGTGTTGATAATACAAACTCTTGATTCCAAGTTTCCATGCCTCAACATAAATCATATTTATATCTTTTACTGGTGTATCTGGGTGAATCATAATGTTTAATGATTGTCCTTGATCAATATACCGTTGGCGCGCTGCGGCTTGTTGAATGACAACCATTTGGTTAATCTCAGGGAAGGTCTTAAAGACGTCTCGTTCCTTATCGTCAAGAATATCTGTGAGATGTTGAACTGAACCATCATTATCACGAATTGATTGCCAAACCTCACGTGTATTGTGCTCTTTTTGCTCAAGAAGATTTTCAAGTAAGGGATTTTTAATAGTTACCTTTAATTTAGCAACGTCTTTTACATAACAGTTTGACCAAATTGGTTCAATTCCCTGTGAGACCTGCCCAAGGATAAATGCAGATGAGGTTGTAGGAGCAATAGCCATAGTGGTCGTATTTCTTCTTCCGTAACCCTCTAGTATTTTTGGTTCTCCATAAATTTCTGCCATCTCTTGTGATGCAGCGAGAGATTTATCTCGAACAAGTTTAAATATTTCAGTATTAAGCTTTGTGGCCTCGATACTTTCAAAGGGAAGCATTCGAGATTGTAATAATGAATGCCATCCAAGCACCCCTAACCCAATAGCTCGATTTTCAACTGCGAAATTATATGCTCGCTCTA
The DNA here is from genome assembly GCA_047637555.1 of Crocinitomicaceae bacterium. GTDB lineage: Bacteria > Patescibacteriota > Minisyncoccia > Phycocordibacterales > UBA1006 > UBA1006. The sequence continues at coordinate 30,474 of JBLIKX010000003.1, read as the reverse complement.
AAAATCGGAATTTATCTTGATCCTTTCTTTTTTTAGAATCACGGAAAACTTCTAGTTTATCAATAAATTCTTGCATAACGGCATCCAGGAAATAAGTCATGGTTTCAACAGCATCAGTATCTTTCCATTCGTCATAGAAAACTACATTAATTGAGGAGAGACAGCATACAAATGACCAATCTTCTTTTGAAGGAAGCATAATCTCTGAACACATGTTGCTTGCATAGATTTTAAGGTCTTTGTCTTTATAGACATCAACCGTTCCATTATTCGCATTATCAGAGAACATAATATATGGATATCCCATTTCATTACGAGCTTGGATTACTTTTGCCCATAATGCACGTTTTTCTTGATCTCCATCAACCATAGCCTGCATCCATTCGTTACCAACGGTAACACCATGAGTGAGTTTTTGAATTGGATGACCTTCAGTTCCAATTTTTAAGAATTCTTCTGCGTCTGGATGTTCTAGCGGCAGGTATGGTGAAAAATGCCCACGTCGTACAGAGCCTTGAGACACCACATTAATGAGAGTCTCAAATAGCTCCATAAAATGAACTGCACCAGATGAAGAACCATTATTTTGAATTTCTTCACCACGACCCCTAACTTCACCAAAATAACCAGAGTTTCCTCCTCCCATTTTTGACATCATACCAACCTCAGCTTGGGTATGCAGAATGCTTCCCATATCATCAGCTACATATGAACCAAAACAAGAAATTGGAAGACCACGTTTGTGTCCAAAGTTTGCCCATACTGGTGATGAAAGAGAATAATACCCTTTTTCCATAAAACCATAGAACTTATCAGCGAACCCTGGTTTATCAAGTATTTTTTCTGCGTGCTCTGCTATTTCTCGAATACGTTCCTCTGGTGATACCCCTTCAAGCAGGTATCCTCCCTCTAGAAATTTTCGACTGTTTTCGTTTAACCAATTCATTTTTATGCGTTTTGAGTGTTAAGTATATAAATAAACCCACTAACAATGTCTATTTATATGTAATTAAGGTGCTAAAGATAATCCTAGAAAAGATCATCACTGGTGATGGACTTGCTTCTTTTATTATAATTTACTGATCGTTTTACAAAGAAATCTCCATGTTTTGTTCCAACAATTTCATCATCAAACCAATCTGACTCATGTAAGAGTGCATTATCAACCTCAAAGACTGGTGTAATACCTATAGATTTAAGTGATTTATTAAAACGATTTTTAGTAAACTCTTTTACCACAGCCACGGGAAGGAAATCAATTTCTCCAGCAACAAAGATCCAATCAATAATTTCTGCCTCTGATTCATATGCTTCTAAACACATATTTCTTACAACATCATCGTGCTCTTTGGTGAACCAAGTTGGATTCTCCTTTTTGATAATATTAATAATATCAATTCCAAAATTTCCATGAATTTGTTCTTCTTTTGAAGTTGCCTCAACAACATTTGAAATACCCTTCAACATATTTTTGTGCTTATTGAAAGCCATGATAATCAAGAATTGAGAAAATAATGAGACATGCTCAATAAATAATGAAAATAACATGATTGATTCCGCGTAATCTTTATTATCTACACTCTTTGCATTTTTTAGGGCACTATTTAAGTAATTTACCCGACGCATAATTACTGGATTCTTTTTTAGATTTTTAAATTCATTATTTAAACCAAGAACCTCCAAAAGGTGAGAATACGCATCGTGATGACGTACCTCTGACTCTGCAAAGGTTGCACCTACCGCCCCAATTTCGGCCTTTGGCATCTTCTTTGATATGTCACCCCAAAAATCCTTTACAGCAACTTCGATTTGAGAGATAGCAAGCATTGCGTTTTTGATAGCCGATTGCTCTACCTCGTTAAGGTTAACCTTAAAATCCTGAACATCACTCGTGAAATTAAATTCAGTATGAATCCAATACGAATGACGAATTGCGTCTACATATTGACTCAATTGAGGATATTCATAGGGTTTCAATGCAATACGTCTTTCAAAAACATCTGTTTCTCGTTCTGCTGCTCGTGCCTGTCGGTAAATAATGTATGCTTTTGCGACATCTCTATATCCTGAGAGCATGAGTGCTTCCTCGACCAGATCCTGAATCTCTTCAATATTAGGAAGATAACTAGGGTTCATTTCAGAACGCTGGAGTAATTCTTGGAACACTAACTCTGATACCTTTTCAGCATCTGCTCGATCACCAGCATCGGATTCTCGCATGGCATTTGCCACTGCTTTTACAATTTTATGGATATCAAATGATTTAATATCTCCATTTCGCTTTTGTACCTGTGTTATTTTCATAGAATAAATATTATGTAAATTACTTTTAAATAAAAACATTACGAATACAGAAATAAAAGGCAGCTGAGAGGGTTAATACCTCTTGCCGTATTCATGTAGCGTCTGGTTATAAATCTATTATACCAAGACCTAGTGAAAGTGAGAAATTTTCTCTCTTAAAACCTAGAACTAAATAATCTCTGAGAATGAGAGTCAAGGAGTTTACCCATGAAACCCCTGTAATATAATACTCATGAATATAGATAAATAAAAAAACAACAATACATTGTTGTCTAGTTATTCTAGAAATTATGCTAAATCATTCATTTCTGGTTTATGGGTATATCGTTCTGAAACCGTATTCCAATCAACTAAAGACCAAATGGCCTTTATATATTCAACACGCCTATTTTGATAGCTTAAATAATAAGCATGTTCCCATACGTCTATTCCTAAAATTGGGTAACCGCTGTTAATATCATTCATTAAGGGGTTGTCTTGGTTTTGCGTTGTTACAATTTCTAGATTACCTTCGGAATTAATTACAAGCCAAACCCATCCCGAACCAAATACGGCTAATGAAGCCTTGGTAAATTCGTTCTTAAAATTATCTAGGGTACCAAATTTTTCACCAAGCGCAGTATGTAAGGCAGGAGAAGGAGTAGTCATATCATCATTTAAAATACTCCAGAAAACAGTATGGTTATAATGCCCTCCTGCATTATTACGCATGTTAACAGAAAGCTCTGACATTTTTTCAAAGAGTGATTCAATGCGTTCACAATTGATTTCATCATCAACACATGCCTGGTTAAGTTTTTTTATATAACCAGCATGATGTTTGGTGTGATGAACCTCCATTGTTTTTGCATCAATGTAAGGTGCGTAGGCAGTGTATGGATTTTTTAATTCTGGAAGTACAAACATAAATACATTATAACAAAAATATAGAATTTAAAAAAGATTCAATGAATAACAAAGAATCTTTAAAATAAAGGGAAGAAATTAGGCATTAATTTGCTCTAGATACCCTTCTCGCAAATAAATTGGGTCAAGAGGTATCTCCTGCATGACGAACAGACTGCTGTCATGGAATTTCTCTGAAATAACTTCAGGGTTTCCTCTTAATTGAGTAGAAAAAACTTCTAATCCTGGGTTTTTTTTAGTTTTTAATGATTGAATCCAGTTGCCAGAAGGTAACTCTGCTATACTATTTTCTACAACAGTATTTAATCTATTTTTCGTGTCTGGGCGATTGTGTTTTTTTGCCATATATAGTTTATTTAATTGTTTAACTTAATATTATAATAATATTATATAGTTATTTGTCAAATTATTGATTTGATTGTATTTAAAGGGTGTATGGGTATACTAAAAGATATGAAATTTCACTCTGAAAAATATGATCTTATTGTAATTGGTGGTGGATCAGCAGGTATGATGGCAGCAGGAACTGCAGCCAAAAATGGTAAGAACGTTTTGCTTCTAGAAAAAAATGCCAGTATGGGTGAAAAACTAAAAATAACCGGTGGTGGACGTTGTAATATTACAAATTATGAATTAGATGATAGAAAATTGTTATCTTATTATGGGAAAGATGCCAAATTCCTCTACTCACCATTTTCTCAATTTTCTGTGAAAGATACTTTCACTTTTTTTGAAAAGAAAAAATTACCTCTGGTAACCCAGGCTCGAAATCGAGTGTTTCCAAAAACAGAAAAGGCCTATGATGTATTCAAAGTTATGCAGGAATTCACAAAAAGTAATGGCGTAACTATTAAATATCAAAGCACCGTTACAGACATGCACATCAAGGGAAACACCATTAGTGGCGTTGATGTAAAAAATACACGCTATACGGCAGAGCATTATATTATTTGTGCTGGTGGGGTTTCTTATCCTGAAACAGGATCAACAGGAGATGGATTTAAATTCATGAAAAAAATTGGTCACACTGTTCATACACCAAGCCCTAATATAGTTCCGCTGCGCGCAAGTGATTTTTGGATCAAAGAAATTTCAGGAACTTCATTGTCATTTATGAAAATTACTTTTTTCTGCTATGGAAAAAAAGAATTTTCTAAGACAGGAAAAATACTCTTCACGCATTTTGGATTATCTTCTCCCTTGATTCTTAATAGTTCAAAACAAGTTGCAGATCTACTTCAGGCTGGACCAGTCACTGCAGAAATTGACCTATTCCCTGATACAGACAAGGGAGCCTTGGATAAACGTATTCTCAAAATTTTTGAAACTACCAAGAATAAGAATGTTAAAAACGCTCTTCATGAACTTCTTCCTAAGAAAATTGCTGATGTTATTCATGACCTATCACGACTAGAGGATGTTAATAAGAAAGTTAATGAAATTAGTGTTGAAGAACGAAAGCGTATGCGTGACCTAATGAAAGCTCTGCCCTTAACTATTGATGGATTAATGGGACTGGACCGAGCGGTTATTGCTGATGGAGGGATTCCCTTAAATGAAATTGATACAAAAAATATGAAGTCTCTAAAATTCAAAAATCTTTCTATTATTGGAGACATGTTGCATGTGAATAGACCATCAGGTGGGTATTCACTACAACTATGTTGGACGACTGGATTCGTAGCAGGAAACAATTTATAAATATTAAAAACCAATCATTATGATTGGTTTTTAATATTTAGTATTCTCAGGTATCAAATCTAACCTATCCTACGATTCTTCCTTTTCCCAAAAATATTAAAAATAAGTTTAAGAATAATATGGATAACTACAAAGATCAAAATAATCATACACGGCAAACATGAAATAACCAATCTAATTCCAAATAATACCCAGGAATATAGAGTATCAAAGAACTGAGTCCAACCTGTTAATCCATAATCAAAATTAGTTAGTGATTCAATATCAGTATCTTTGCTAATAGGCGCAGATTTTTGAGAAATATCATTCGACTCAATTTTTTCAATAATTCGTAATCGTTCTTTTTCAACACGAGGAGAAACAGTATTTTTAAAATTATTTAGGGGTGTAATTAACTTGGCTACTATTAAATATAATTCTTCTAAATTGATGAAGTATTCAGAGTTGTACAGATCAACTGTTTCAATATTTTCGGTATCTTTACTTTGGCTAAGGCCTTCATCAGGTTGATTAATTATATCAAGGATACTTTGAATAATTGACGTATTTTTATCAGGGGATTCATTATTCAATTCAGTTATTTTAGGCTGAGGTTTACTATAACTATCCAAGGGATCGGTTCCCTCTTTTTTTTCTTGCTTATCATTAAACCCATCACCATCGTCGTCTTGATCGATTTTATTTCCGATATTGTCACCATCAGTATCAAGATCAGCGCTAATGGTATTATCTGTTGTAATAACCTGAGGAGTAATCGTCACGAGTACTTCACCCGGACTATTTATTGATGCCTCAGTAATCGTTACTGAGTAGTCGTGCGTGCCTTCGCTTATGAGGGTATCTATCCAAAGCTCAGAAATACGACGGTCTAGTGATTTAAAACTTTTTTTACCAATGGAAATACCATTATCATAAAACTCTACAACCCCTTCAATATCATCACCACTATTATTTTGTATAGCCGTATAAATACGAATGGGGTCACCAGCAAAAAAAACATCTTCAGAAAACCAAATACCCTTGATGATTCCAATATTTGAAGACTGTGCAAAAATTACTGCAGGAACAGACAAGGTAATTAATATTAACAAAAATATTTTTTTCATATATAAATTTAATTTAAATTACATATAAAAAAAACAAAGCAAGCTTTGTTTTTTTTATATGTAAGGATTATACAAAGTATATTCTTTTACATAAATAATGTGATGCAAGCATCTCATTACCCTTATATATATAACATATAAATATATCATATCTTAGTGTCCTAAAAAGTTTCCTTCCTAGATAACACAACTATATAGCAAGCTCTGTTTAACACCTAATACCAACTGTGGAAAATATGTGGATTTCCTGAATAAACCCTATAGAATATGACTCTCTTCCCTAAACAGGCCTTCTTAAGATTTATCCTTCATTCCACTATGCGGACTAATCACTCCGTCAGATAAAATAACACAATAATATAACATCTCCAGGTCAGTATTTTTTTCTGTGCTACCTCCAACATAGTAAGAAGTGTACGGAATTATATTTTTCTCTGCAATTTATTTATAGTTATATTTTTCTCTTTGGAATTCTTTTTAATGTAAGAATAACTTTTCACTGAAGGTTTATATAATAATACTATAACAAAAATTAACACTAAAGAATTGGCTTTAGATGTATGTGAGTTATTTCATTAACCGAATTAACTCGCCACTTTGGACCTAATGTCCCCGTTCCTTGATTAACATAGAGAAACATATTTCCAATTTCATATAAACCAGAAACATACTTAAACTGTAATTTAATTAACCAATTCATTGGCCAAATTTGACCCTTATGAGTGTGGCCAGATAACATTAGCCGTGCACCATTTGCTTCTGCACGGATAGCCTCACTTGTTTTTGGTTGGTGGTCCAAAAGGATTGTGTAACGCTCTACATTAATTCCACCTATGGCACTTATAGTTTGATCAACTGTTGCTAACTCATTTACTCCGATAATATCTAATTCATCAAAAGCTATTTTCATATCATCAATCAGTAGAATATCAGTATCAGCTATCACCTCTTCTATTTTTCCATCTTCTAGATAATATTCATGGTTTCCTGTAATTAAAAAGATAGGAAAATCTAACTCATTAAAAGGTTCAATATCATAACTCCTTGCATAGTACTCATCAATGAAATCTCCCGTAATCACCATAAATTCTGGATCGAGTTGTTTTATTTTTTCAACGACCCGCTGTGCATAGGCTCGATCAGTAGACCCACTATGCAAATCAGTAATGTGTACAAAATCATATTGACGTGTGATATTTTGACCCGGTAACTCTAGGTCTTTTACAACCAGTCGTTGACCGTTAACTGCTGCTACTGCAACATATAGAAGGGTACTTGCAATAATAAGCCAAAAAATCTTCTTTGCTGGAATTTTGAAAGCAAACATAGCCAAGGTCCACAATAACGACATTGAAAACAACATCATGCTAACAATTAACCAATAGTATGAGGCTGACTTGAATATTTTATACCAAAAATCACTTTCAGCTGCCTCAAAAATATTTGCACTCGCAAAAATAGTTAAAAATATAACAATGGGTACAATTGCCCATAAGATATGTTTCTTATTTCTCAATCGTACAAGATTCCAAAGAGGTAGTCCGAAAATAACTGTTGTTCCAATAATCATTATTATAATTCGTAAAATATTCATAGCCTTATACTAACCCAAAGAAAAAAAGTCGCCTAGTGCATGAACCCTTTCGGTTCAATAGTTATGAGCGTTATTTCATTACTTGTTCCAAGCCGCATTTTTGGACCCCAAGTCCCCGTTCCCTGACTCACGTGGATATCCATATCTCCCAAAGTATAGTCACCTTTAATATAAGGAAACTTTACCTTGACAATCAAATTAAATGGAAAGATTTGACCATTGTGAGTATGCCCTGATAACATCAAATCTATACCTCGCTCTTGGGCTTTTTCTAGCTCTTTGGTTTTTGGCTCATGCATAAGGCACAAAGAATAGCGTTTATTATCAAGAGATAAGGTATCTAGTACCTCTCCAGTATCAGATTTTTCATCAATTCCATAAATATCAATCTCCTCAAAGATATGTTTCGTATCATTATTATCAATAATATTTATACCCCTTAAGAAATCTTTAAAGCTACTGTGTCGTAAATAATACTCATGATTTCCTGTAATATAGAAAATTGGAGTAGTTATTTGGCCCAATGGCTCGAGATCATATTTAGTCGCGTAGTCTTCATCCACCAAGTCACCAGTGATTACCAAAAAATCATATTTCAAATTCTTGATTGCCAATAAGATACCTTCTATTTCCTCTTTGCCATTTGAACCAAGGTGAATATCAGACAATTGTACAAAAGTATATTTCTTGGATATTTTATCCGAGTAAAAAGAAATATTTTTTACAAAAACTTTGGATGCATGGCGATAAGAATAGATAATTATTATTGTTGAAATTGCTATTCCGGTAGAGATAGGGTATTCGGGAGATATTCCAATTGCAAGATTTAATAAAATAAGAACCAAAAAAATAAAAAAGAAAATAAAACCACCTGCCATCCAGTAGCCTACAATGTTTCTTAAAAATTTTAATCTCTTACCTCTAATATCAAAAAGTGTTCCGTATGCCAAGGCAAATAAGAGATAAAACACTCCGGTTGGTATTATAACCCACAGTGGATGTTAGAGATTAAATACTCCTGTTGCATGCCATAATGTAAATAAAATTACTACCACAAGTAAACAAAATTGTATAAAATAAAAAAACTTGTTCCTTTTTATTCTTTTTTTAGTAACTTTCATATTTTGTATTGTACACGAAAGTATTATTGTTTACTTGCTAGTAACAAATAAATTACTAAGATGGGTCTATAGATATCTCTCTTATTTATTTAGAATAGTGCCTTTAAAATAGAGTAACAATGGGCTGTAGGATTAAAACAAAAGCAGAAGGGTGGCGGAGTGGCTTAACGCGCATCGTTGGAAACGATGTATACAGGAAACTGTATCGCGAGTTCGAATCTCGTCCCTTCTGCTTTTATTTTAATACTTAGACTGCGGTCAATCATATCTGATCAATAAATAAAAAAACCTTATATGGTTTTTTAAGTATATTTTTCTAGAAATAATTTACATTACAGGATATTTCTAAGGCTTAAATTATTTACTCTGGATAAAATTTTATTATTTTTGACTATCCATATCACGTAGCAACTGCACACGCAATTCAGCAGGTGGATGTGTGAGGAATAAACGGTTCACGTATGTGGTAACTTGTTTTGCTCCAAAGGGACTAGCGATAAACAAGTGCGCAGTTGCATGATTTGCACTTTTCATCTTTGAACCATAACTATGAATTTTTTCCAGTGCAGAAGCCAAACCTTCTGGATAACGTGTGAGCATAGCGCCAGTAGCATCCGCGAGGAGTTCTCTTTTACGCGATATAGCAAGACGTATCATCTTTCCAACGAGAGGCATCACAATTGCTAGTATAAGACCCATAACTAATGCAATGGCACTACCGTTACGTTTGCTACTTCGTCCACCAAAAACGGTACCACGTAATAAAATATCAGAGGCCATGGTCACCATACCAACCAATACAACAGCAACCGTTGATACTAACATATCGTTATTCCCAATGTGTCCAAGTTCATGTGAAATTACCCCTTCAAGTTCATTTTTATCGAGTATCTCTAATAGACCTGTTGTTACCGCTACAACAGCATTTTCCTTATTCCTACCTGTTGCAAAGGCATTAGGTGCAGGATCATCTACGACGAAAACTCTTGGTTTTGGTAGGCCTGCTGTAATAGATAAATTTTCAATGATTCGATGAAGTTCAGGCGCATCTTGACGCCTTACTTCTTTGGCATTCGTCATTTTTAAAACCGTTTTATCAGAAAACCAATAAGCCCAAATATTCATAACAATAGATACAATTACCGCAATATATAGAATAACAGGAGCATTAAAATAATAACTTAAGAAATAACCAAAACCCATAACAATAACAAAAAAGGTTATCATAAGTACCCATGTTTTTATTTTATTTGTGCGCTGGTGTGTATAGAAGTTAGACATGACAATATTATAACATCTTCATAATAAAAAGAGCCACTGGCTCTTTTTATTTAAAATCTACTATTACTGGTTCTTTTTCTGTTGAACCTTCTTGAAGCTCAAAGAACTCTCTAGATGAGAACCCAAACATACCAGCAAGAACACTTGCTGGAAATGACTGTACGGCAATGTTCATATCACGAACATTTGAATTATAGAATCTTCGAGCTGCCTGAATTTTATTTTCAGTATCAGTAAGTTCATTTTGTAATTCAAGAAAATTTTCGTTTGCCTTCAGATCTGGGTATGCTTCAGCAATTGCCATAAGTTTCCCAAGTGCCCCAGAAATACCTGATTGCATAGCTGCGAATTGAGCCATCTGATCAGGGGACACGTTTGCAACATCAATATTCATTGCCGTTGCTTTTGAACGAGCCTCAAGAACAGCCTCGAGTGTTTCTCGTTCGTGACTCGCATATCCTTTTACGGTTTGTACCAGATTTGGGATAAGATCATATCGACGTTTTAATTGAACATCAATATCAGCCCATGCCTCGTCAGTTCGAACGCGCAGTTTTACCAAATTGTTATATAATCCAATGGCAGACAGGACCAAGACAACAATAATTCCTAAAATAATATACATAGTGATTATAATTATGATTAATACCCTAAGTATAACAAAAAAAATGCACAAAGGTGCACTTATTATTAATTTTCTTTTTCTTCGTAGAGCAAGAATTCATTAAATCCATAAACTCTATATGAATCAACGGTGATGAAAAAAAAGAAAAAAGCTTCTAAATTAATTTCTAGATGTTTAATAGTGTTTTCGATAGTGATTTTTCTTAAATAAGAATTGTAAGATCCTAATTTATTTGAAATAAGAAAACTTTCAACACGCTGATCACCTCGACTAAATTTTGCATCAAGAAAAATAACTCCACCTTTCTCATTAAAATTTTTACTAAAAGAAATTTTAATTAAATCATCAACATATTCATCAATTGAAATAATTTTTTCTTTATTAGTTTTAATCTCTGAGATTGTAACTAATTTACGTACTCTTTTTTTATCAGCTATTCCTATAAAAAAAATTGAATCAATTCTATGAGAAGAACTATATAAGAGGACTTTTACATTTGCTTCTTTCCAGTCTTTAAATTTAATAGTACCGGTAAAAAGAGTGTCTACTTTGATTTCATTGTTTTCAACCTTATTTTGACCATATCCTATAAAAACAGAAATGATCAGTACTAACACTAAAATTCTTGCTTTCATACTATTGTGTTTTTAGTTTCTTTTATTATTTAACCAATATTTGGAAAAAACACAATAGCCAAAAAATAAAAAACGATGTGTATCGTTTTTTATAGAGTACCTTATTTTTTAGATCCCTTTGAAATTAACATTGTTAGCAGAGGTGATGCCAAGAAAATTGAAGAGTAAGTCCCAACAATAGTTCCCAGTAAGAGTACTAATGAGAGTGTTTGTGTTGCCGCTGGACCTCTGAAATACAGCGCCAGTAATACAGCAATCAAGGTCAGTGACGTAAAAATAGAACGTGTAATAGTTTGATTAATAGATGACCCTACGGTTGTAACAAAATCTTCTTTTCTGTTCTTATCTTTAAGATTTGCCAGAGACTCTCTAATACGATCAAATACCACAATAGTGTCATTTACCGACAGTCCTAATATGGATAAGAGACCAACTACATACAAGGTATCTATTTCGGTACCAAGAAAGGTCAAAATCCCAATTGGAATAATGATATCATGAAGCAATGCAATCACGGCAACGATTCCATATTTCCAAGAAGAAACAGGTTCAGTCACCCTACGGAAAGCATGAGCTACAAATAAAATGATACCAATTGATACAGCTATTAAGGCATACAATGACTTAATCCTTAGTTCTTTTCCTACTGATGGCCCGATTGAGTTAAATCGTTCAATTGATAGCTCAGAACCGCCAATAGACATTGCTGCGACAATAGTTTTTCTTTGATCTTCGCTAATTGGTTTTGTTTTAACAACATATCCATTTTCACCAAAGGGTTGTAATAATACATCTTCTACTCCTGCCCTTGCAAGAGAGGTACGTACGTCGTCAATTAATGGTTTTTCTTCATATGAGACTTCTAGAACTGAACCTCCGGTAAATTCAATACCATAATCAAGTCCTTTTATTGATACAATTGTAATTCCTGCAAGCACAAGTACTGCTGAAATTCCAATGAATAATTTTCTATATTTTGTAATAAACATATGACTATTTGCTAAGACCGTTTTGGTATAAGAATCTCATAATTTTTGAACTCTTTGCTTCTTTTTTTGCCAAAGATAACAAAAGGAATCGTGTAACGGTAACTGCCGTAAACATAGAAATAATAATTCCTAATCCAAAGGTAAGAGCAAAACCTTTAATCAAAGCTGTCCCAAACCAAAATAGGAATACTGCAGAAATAATAGAAGAAATATTTGCATCACGAATTGATGCCCACGCTCGTTTGAATCCAATTTCAACTGATGCGTACAAATTCTTTCCAGCTTTTATTTCTTCTTTCATTCGTTCAAATATTAAAATATTTGCATCAACTGCAATACCAATAGAAATAATAAATCCAGTAATACCTGCAGAGGTTAGTGTTATTGGAATAGATTTAAACATCCACAACATAAGGGCCGTGTAGACCCCCAAGGCAACAACAGCAATCAACCCAGGGAGCCGATACCATAGTATTAATACCAAACCAACTAAAATTAAACCAAGAACTCCTGCAAATACTCCTGCATCAAGCGCATCCTGGCCGAGTGTTGGGCCGATAGTATTTGTAGAGATAAGTTCAATAGGAATAGGCAAGGCACCTGAATTGAGACGTCCAACAGTTTCTTTTGCCTCTTCTATAGTAAAAGCTCCTTCTATGATTGCTTGCCCTCCAGAAATGGCCTGATTTACGGTTGGAGCTGAAACCAAAATACCGTCTAGATAGATCGCAATTGTTTTCCCAACATTATCCCTTGTAAGTTGTTCGAAAAGGTCTGCTCCTTCTTTATTAAACCGAAGAGAAATAATTGGTCGCGATTGTATACTCCCTCCGCTTGCTACTCCCCCTTGAGAAAATTGTAATTGTGATTTCTCTAGATACTTACCCGTCAAAGGAGTACTTACATAACGACGATCTTGTAGTGCTTGAAATTCATCAAAAGTTACTTCAATACTAGCAGTCTCTCCTTCAACTTTTGTTGTTGATAGCTTCAGTAACTCTTCTTGAATCTCAGCCATGACTTCTTCTGAGGCCTCTGATTTAAATTCTAATAATGGCGTTTGACCAATCAGTTCAACTGCCTCGTCAAGGTCAGTAATTCCTGGTAACTCGATAACAAGTCGCTCTTCCTTTCCATCAACACCCAAAGTGTGAGTTTCAGTGTTAACACTAGGTTCGGCAATTCCAAAGGCATTAATCCGTCGTTCGATTGTATCTCGCAATGCATCCATTGAATCGCTTATTTCTTCCTCAGATACATCTGAAGTATCAGCCTTGTATACTAAATAACTTCCTCCTGATAAATCTAGACCTAAACGAAAAGGATTAGTATCTTGGGTTTGATAGACGTAGGTACCTAACCCTACTCCCAAAGCTACAAATAGCAGCGCTGTAATTCTTATTTTCCACATATCCTTATACTTTATATGTTTTAAGGTTTTTTTCAATTAAAAAGGTTTTTTAATTACATGAAAGAGCATAACTATTATAAATAGTAACTCTTGGAACCCCAGAAAAAAACACTACTCTCTACATAAAACTGACTAGCATCACTAAGCACAGCTACTGATGTATAATAAGGACCTTTTATTTGAACAAGGATACTGGTATGGATTCCAGCTCTAGAGCTTAAACAGTTTACACCTTCAGGATTTTCAAAATTCTTGTTATCGTTGAATCCAAAGTACAGAAACTCTCGCCATATCCATAAACCATTCTATTATAAATTGTTTTAAAACTTCCGAAACCTCCACCAGTAAATACGTATCCATTGTATCGGAAGGTAAAATAATTCTCTTTGAGTTGTAATTGATCGTAGTGATGATTTAACCCTCGCATCCTTGGTTCTCTGGTGATCTTCACAGTGAGAAGAAAAAATAGTCCTAAATACTTCAATAGTAGCAACAAATAATTTGATTAAGATAAATTATTTTAGAAAAATATTACATTATCTCTACATCAATTTTTCTATTATTATTTTTTGAGGCTGAAAAAGTTTTGGGTTTACAAACTCAACAACAATATCTTCAAAAAGAGGACTGAACTCTTTTGATAAATATAAAGGCATTGTACGGTTAAAAATTATAACGAAACTTCCAATATAATTATCAGGAATAAATTCATTTAACATAATTATATTTTCTCGATAAGGATGAACGTCAATATTGTGTTTCTGATTATTCACAAATAACTCAACAGATGTTGCACCTAGACCTTCTAATAAAAGAAAAGAATCTGACGAAATAGGAACATCAAAATCAAATGATATGTTGTGATAATCATAAAGAACTTCTATGTTTAAATTTTGTGCTTCGTATAAGTACTGAGAATTTATAATATTTTTTTGAGTTTTCGAAGTATCAGGAATATTCACTATTTGCCATTGGTCAGGGATATAAACATCCACTGACGAATCCAATAAGTCACCATTGAGCACTTCATTGGAACTATTATTAACAAAAACTCTTTCTGGATCGGGAATGAATGGAATTGGTTCAGGTAGTAGCACAGGAGTATAGAGTATTTGTTGTTGAAAGATGCCTCTGTGCGTTATGTAGCTCAAAGAAAATTCATTCTCATTCGTTAAATCAGTAGGAGAAAGAGTAATGGTTAGCTCTTTATTTGGCAGTAGGTTACCTATACTCTCTAAAACTATTCCATTTTTTCCAAGATATATATCTTGCAGATTATAGTTACGTCGATTCGTTAACTGTATTTCTATTTCTGCAGACTCGTATATATTTTCAGTAAGATACTCTATAGAAAAATCTTCAAAAATTGAACGTACGGCTTTGGCAACAAATTTTTCATCATTTTCTCTATCCCAGATTCCCCGTATATCATCAGGATGTTCAGGTTTGTAGGGGTTATTATATCCCTCAATAACAGGCTGAGCCCAGTTATCATGTGATTGAAATATGATTCCTCCTGATGAACCTAATTCCATTAAAGTATCCCATTGGCGCATAAGCCGAATTGATCTAATTCGAGGGTCAGTATTTTCAAAAAAAGCAGCAAATCCACCTAATTCGCTAGCGATGAATGGTTTGTCAAAACTTGCCAATAAAGGTATCGCCTTATTCCAATAAGTTTCGCTAGTATCCAACATGTTTACACTCATAATATTACTTGAATATTTTAGATATGGTGAAAAAGTAGAATAGGTACTAAAGGTATCTAATTCTTTTTCATTAATAGATACAAGTATTTTCTCAATAATATTACTTTTTTTTAAGTCATTTATTTCAATTTCATTTCCTAAGTTTAAGGCAAAAAGTGATGGATTATTTCTAAATTTTTTATGAAGTTTTAAATATCTCTTGGTTAAACCGACAACTCCCATATAATTTAAATCATTATTATCCCAATTAGATAGTCCTGGTTGAGGAATAAAAAGTAGACCCTTATTTACGATAACTTCTATCAGTCTGTCGTTGGGTACATGGTAGGTTCTCAAAAGATTTACACCAAGTGAAGAAATTTGATTAATTCCCTCTTCGAGAGAGAGATCAAGGCTTGCTTGAGCGAATGATGGAACCATTCCTTTTACAAGAAAGGGTTCATTGTTGATAAAAATATCTTTCCCTTTTATTTCTCTAATAGTATTTGTAAAAGTTATTTCTCGAGAACAAGAATTCTTCGAATAATGCATAGTTGCATCAAATTCTTCCATACCGAGAGGAATATAAGTGATATAAGAATAGATACCTTCTTCGTCAGTTAATATATTTGTATCACCATTCAACGAAAGTGTCAGATCTCTTACCTTTCCATTGAAATTTTTATCTACTAAACTTCCAAAAAATTCAAGGCCTAAATTGTCATTATTTTCGTTATAAAATTTACGATAAGAGGAATTCCAAAAAGTATCTGCGGGACGCATAAGAGCGTAAAAATTTTTTATCAGAACGTTATCACTCTCTGCACAGTTATTATTAGGAAAAGAAATAATTCCCCACATCGACAATCCGAAAAGGGTAATTGCAAGACCTAATAATATATTTTTTTTTGTTATCTTATTTTTCTTTCCCTTTCGACTTATTGTACGCCAGATATTAATACCAAATAAATAATCGAAGAAACCTAAAAGAATGGCATAGATATCAAAGAAAATAATAATAGGATACGAAATAATAAAGAAAAAGATAAATTTATATGGAAAAAGTTTAATTTTATAGGAGGCATACAACAAAATAGCCAAGGGTAATAAATACAATATAATCAAAATAGGACCAAGAAATCCATTCATAAAAGGGAAACTAATTATAAAATGATAGAGCTCTAAAGAAGAGATACGAAGAATAAAAAGGCTAAAAATTATCATCAAAGGAAAGATATAGAAAAAGGTAATAATACTATCTGCAACCAAACGCCCATAATCTTTTCCTAAAAAATAATTAATAATCAAAGTTATAATTAGTGACAAACCAATAACTCCCAATTTAATAGCGGAGGTATACTGCAAAAAAATATATCCATTAAATATATTAATCATCAATACTGCCAATATAGGAATAAAATAAAATAAACCATGAAACAAAAATATTTTCTTTTTTCTAAAAGAAATTTTTTGTGTACTTATAACCCTATATAGGTGACTAAAAAAACTTTGATTATGCCCATTAGACCAACGCCTACGACGAGCGACGTAATCACTCAATGTTGGTGATACACTTTCATGAGATCCTATGTTTTTGTTATAAATTAAATGTTTATTTTCAAGTAATATATCGTAACTCAAATAGCTATCTTCAGTAATAGAGTTAGCAAACTTTAACACATTAAAAATACTAGATTTAAACACAGCGGTTGTCCCTGTAAAAAAAACAAGCTGATAAGAACGATCCAAGCCCATATTCATTACTTCATTTCCTAAGTGGTTTTGAGCACTATCCCATATCTGAAAAAAATTATCTGTTGCTTTTGGAGCTCTGCGACTTTGAACACCGCATACGTCCTTTGTATCAGTACAAAGAAGAGACAAGCTCTGTGATAACCACCCTGAAGTTGCAACATGATCAGCATCAAGAAAAGCTACATATGATGATGTTAGTTTAGGTAAGAAAAAGTTAAGTTTATCTTTCTTGGCCCCAACATTAGTAAAGATGATATTAATAGTAGTATTATTACGAAGAGCAATTTTTTTTTCCTTAATTCTTCCATATTTTTCCTTAATAAATGAAAGAGAGGAATCATTATGATCCTTAAAAAGAAGAAAAATATTTTTTTTTCCTTTATATTTTTGATTTTCAATAGAGATGATAGTTTCTACTAAGGCAACTCCTTCGTGGTGACAAGGAATGAGAATATCAATAGGAATAATCGTATTATTTTTTAATGATACTGTAACTCTCTTTTTTCTAGAAAGAATTATCATTAGCATCCAAATCATATATAACAAAATCACTGCCGTTAAGAATAGTGAGAAAAGAAGAAATAAATTAAACATAATTACCATTATTATACCCTTATACTGAATAACATTCACTTAAAATAAAAACACCTTGAAAGTGCTTTTATTTTTTAAATTTATTTGTAAGAAATTTATATGTTAAATATGATATTGAACTTCCTAAGATCCAACCAAAGAGAATATCTATCGGAAAATGAACACCAGCAATAATACGTGTAAGTCCTATTAAAAACGCAGGAAGTACAAAAAATATACCTATGTTTCTGTGAACCATACTTATAGCAGTAGCCAAACCGGCAAAAAGTGTTGCATGCCCTGATGGAAATGAATTAAATCCTCCGTAAGAAAACAATGGTATTATTTCAGGAAATTGGAGAAATGGTCTTGGAATAGCAAAACCAATTTTTATAAGATATGCAATTCCCCACGCCAATAATATTCCCACTGAGAGATAGAGACCTTCAGCAAGCGAACGTCGTGATAAAAGCCTAGGAATATTTCCCTTGCGAGTATGTTGGTGTAGTAAAACAAACAGTACTGAAATAAGCACAACGTAAAGATCAAGACGCTCTGCTATAAAATATATCCAGTAATTTAATAGTGGAGATATTTCAGTGATACTATGTAATGCAAAGAAAATATTATTATGAAATTCAACTAGGCTATGCATGATTTTGTTTTTTATGCGCTTTAATAATATTAGTATATAGAATTGCAATTGTTATTGGTCCAATACCTCCGGGAACTGGAGTATACAGTGAGGATTTATCGTAGGCATCGGACTTAATATCACCAATTATTTTTTTACCTGATTCGCTTGTACCGGCATCAATTAAAACTACCCCCTCCTTAACCATGTGACCCTTCACGAGATCTGGCGAACCAGTTCCTGAAATAATAACATCAGCCATCATTATTAACTCATTACGTAAGGTAGGTGGTGTTTCTTTTACCAAAAGGTTATAAGAGAATTCATTATTATCTAACCAAAGGGTCATTGGATAGCCTACTAATGAACCATTTCCAATAACTACTATTTTTTTATTTTTTAAGACAATATTATGATGCCTAAGTACCTCAATTACAGAACCAGTCACGGGTGGGAAAAACATCTCGTTACGTTTCTTAAATGCATCAACTGCACGGGTACCTAAAACATCCACATCTTTTAAGGGAACAACAGTAGATGTAATAGCAGTCATATCCAAATGTTCAGGAAGTGGTAATTGGACGATGATTGCGTCAGATGAAATATTTAAAGAATTAATTGAACTAACTAATTCACTCTGTGAAATATCAGAGGGAAAATCATGAACAGTAACATTCACACCAATCGCTTCACCAAATTTTCTTTTGTAGCGGATAAAGTTATCTATTACGGGATCCGATCCCACATACACAATATCAAAATTAATTGGTACTTCTAATCTATCAGTATATCTTTTGAGGTGAGTTTGGATTTTTTTTGCAATGGCTTTTCCATCAACACGAGTAGTCATAATAGGCTCAGTATACCTATTTTAAACATAATAAAAAGAACACCATGGTTCTTTTTACTAACGCAGAAAAACATCTAAAGAATTATCCTTATAGACCGAGCGCGATTGTTTTCTGAAAGACATAAGCATTCCCAAGGCGACCATCTCAACTAATAAATGAGAACCGCCATATGACATAAAGGGTAAGGTGACACCTGTCACCGGCATGACGCCAATATTCATCCCAATATTAATAAGGACATGACTCATGAGGTATAATGCCAGACCAACAGCAAATAACAATTCAAAGTTGCTATTCATCGAAAAGCCAATAATAAGAATACGAAGACTGATGATACCAAAAAGTATAAGAATAATAGCAGAACCAACAAAACCCCACTCCTCTGAAGTTGCAGCAAAAATGAAATCAGTTTCATGCTCAGGTAAGAAATTAAGACGTGATTGTGTTCCATATCCCACACCCTTACCTATTAACTGGCCCGAACCTACAGCAATAGTTGATTGGTAAGCGTTGTAACCGGTACCTTGAATATCAGATAAAGGATCAATAAATGTTCTGATACGGTCTTTTTGATATTCTTTAAATACAAATACCCACATAACCATAAACGCTGCAAAACCAACAGTGAATAACATTAATAAATGCTTTTTAGAAATTCCAGCAACAAGAATCATCCCAAACCATATGAAAAATAAAATAATTGCTGATCCAAAATCGGGTTGTAAAAAAATAAGTAAAAATGGAATAAAGAAATATGCTGCCGTAATAAGTAAATGCTTCATAGATTTTATCTCGACATGTCTACGAGCCAAATATTTTGCGAGAACTAAAATCAACATTAATTTTATAAGATCAGATGGTTGAAAGGAAAATCCTCCAAAATCTATCCAACTTGTAGCACCCTTAGTAGTACTTCCAATAAATACTAACGATAACAATAAGGCAACACCAAACAAATATACGGCCATCAGAGTCTTGGATTTTTTTAGAAACGATAGGTCAAGAGAAGAAACAACAAAAAAAGCAGCCATGGAAATAACAATCCAAAGAAGCTGCCGTGATGCAAGGAAACCAGCAACATCAGAAAATGAACTCATAGTCGCCAGCGATAAACCAAAAAGTGGGACAAGAGATGCAACTATCCACCAATCTATTTTTTTAAGAAAAGATTTCATACAACTAAGTGTTTGTTCTATCAATAAAAGGATCAATACGTGGAAGAATTTCAATACGCGATACTGAATCTCCAAATGGCTCTGGCCAAGAGTAGAAAACTTTGACTTCATCACCTTGCCCTAAGACATCAATAAAAGTCCGACTGGAAGCAATAGCGTTATCTTCACTATTGTACAAGATCACAACAACAGGTATATCCTGAAAGTTTATAAAACTCTCATTACGAACTATTGCAGATAACTTTGGGGCGGTATCTTGATTTGTTAATACTGGAACACCAATAGTGAGAAGATTATATGAATAAGTTTGATCCACACGAGACCAGTTTTGCAATGAATTGATACGAAAAAATGTAGTATAGGCTTCATTATCTCCAGTCCTTATACCTGATTCAAAAATTGCAGAACGCTTGTTGGCTTCAATAAATGCCTCACCTTGAATTGGCTGCGAAACAAGAATATTATCTTTATCGTATAAACGAAATTCGTAGTTTAATTTCTGAATCCCAGAATAAGGGTTCTGATTTTCAATATATGCAATAGTATTATAAACACCATTCGCAACCTTAAATGGTCGCTCCCAAAGTACTACCAGATTATTAATTTCTTCTTGGCAAACTTTGATACATTCGCCCCCGCAATCTCGACCTGTTTCAGTTCCATTTTGGATACGATCAAAACAGTTAAATGTTTTTGTAGTTTCAAGGTGAATTGATATTATGGCTATTAAAATAGCTAATATCATTCCAATAATAATGATTATTCTTCTTTTTTTCTTTGAGGCCCATTTAGACATAACAGTATTATATATTAAAAAAGAAGTCATGCTAATCGTAATTTTTTAAAAAACAAAAAAACACTCAAACTAATGAGTGTTTTTTTGTCTTATATATTTGGAACTGGCGATTACTTACTTTCCCCACAAGGAGTATCATCAGTACTAATAGGCTTCACTTCTCTGTTCGGAATGGGAAGAGGTGTTTCCCTATCGACAAATCACCAGATCCAAATATACAAATAGACTATTGAGGTGTTTTATAAACACTCCAATAACAAATTTATTGGTGTTTCTTATAAATTAATATAAGAAACTATATAATTATTGTTTGTGTACACAAACAAATGAAGACTCAGGAGGTTTGATATTGCTATCAAAACTCATTTAAAAAACAAGGATATTAAAATTATGCGATTAGGTCTAAACAAGAATTTTATAATAAAATTCTGTTCTTATTCAGATTTCCTAATAGGTATGGGCAATTAGTATTTCTCAGCTGAGCGTATTACTACGCGTACACTTAAAACCTATCAACCTAGTCATCTCCTAGGGCCCTATGATTCCTCATCTCGAAGTTGGCTTCCTACTTAGATGCTTTCAGTAGTTATCCATTCCCGACGTAGCTACTCGACAGTGCCACTGGCGTGACAGCCGATAGACCAGAGGTCAGTCCACCCCGGTCCTCTCGTACTAGGGGCAGATCTTCTCAAGAATCGACGCCTGCAGTAGATAGAGACCAACCTGTCTTACGACGGTCTGAACCCAGCTCGCGTGCCTTTTTAATTGGCGAACAGCCAAACCCTTGGGACCTTCTCCAGCCCCAGGATAAGACGAGCCGACATCGCTGTCGAATGGTTCACATGTAAATCCTGTTATACATGTTCTCTATTGGTTGAAAGACGAACTCAACCGGTTTTTCCAGGTTTTTAATACTGGACTCACATTACTATGAGGATCGGACTATATCTTCACCCAATTAATAATAAATTGGGGCTTGGCGTGTAGTCTCTGAGGATACTTCATATTTCACAAGTGAAACGTAGAAGTCTTTCCTGCTGATTGCCCCACACAGATCCATTTTCAAACCATTCAGCTTAAACTTTCGAATTACTGTTTAGGTTGGATCTGCTATGTGTAATACATTGTTCAAATGTATTGCAGGCTGGGGGTTCCAGCATATAGCCAAGTTGATTGAAAAGACAATTGCTTATTAGTTAAAATAAGACTTTTGTTTGTATTTACTTAGAAGATTGCTCCTCTAGGCACCCCGATGTTAATTGATGTCATTTAATAAAATTAAATGAGTAACTAATTAAAGTTAAGGTGCCGAACATCGCCGTCGATATGAACTCTTGGGCGATACTAGCCTGTTATCCCTAGGGTAGCTTTTATCCGTTAATCTCCAGCGCCATCTAAAGGCCACTGTCGGTTCACTATGATCTGGTTTCCCATCTGCTTGACATGTACGTCTCGCAGTTAAGCTAGTTTGTGCCATTACACTATCAGCACGATTTCCATACGCGCCTAACTAACCTTTGTATGCTCCTCCGTTACTCTTTAGGAGGAAAGCGCCCCACTCAAACTACCCACCACACACTGTCTCTTCGCGTTTTTGCCGCGAGGGTTAGGACTTATAAAATTAAAGAATGGTATTTCACTGACGACTCCACACCCCCCAAAAGGGGTGCTTCAAAGTCTCCCATCTATGCTACGCATTAAATCTATAAGCCCAATATGAAGCTGTAGTAAAGCTCCTAGGGTCTTTTCGTCTAACTGCAGGTATCCGGCATCTTTACCGGAATTGCATTTTCACCGAGCAAGTCCTTGAGACAGTTCCCCAGTCATTACGCCATTCGTGCACGTCTGAACTTACCAGACAAGGAATTTCGCTACCTTAGGACCGTTATAGTTACGGCCGACATTGATCAGGGCTTATACAGCCCAGCAAATAAAACAAAGTTTTATTCACCCTCCGTATTTAACCTTCTGACATTGGTCAGGCGTCACCCCCTATACATCCTCTTACGAGTTCGCAGGGAGCTGTGTTTTTGATAAACAGTTGCCAGGGATCTTTCGCTGCGGCCCAAATGTGAATATAATATTCAAATTTGAGCACATCAGTCTAATGATTGTTAGTTACCGTAGAAAACGGTAACCTGTGTCTCAATTCATGTTCAATTTAAATATCCTGAATAAATACTATGGTTTCCACAATTAAAAAATTGTAGATAACATAATTATCTACTCAGGAGTTTCATTGAGTATAAATTAATTATTTATACTCAGTTGCATTTAAAACAAATTATTGATTGGTCCAATAAATTAATATTGGTATCACTAGACAAAATGCGCTAAATGTAAAATTAGTTAAATACTATATTCACATTTGGGCGGACCTTATTCCGAAGTTACGGTCGCTGTTTTGCCGAGTTCCTTAAGGACCTCTCACTCGTTCGCCTTGGTCTACTCGACCTGAATACCTGTGTTGGTTTGCGGTACGGTTATCTTATACTTAAGCTTAGAAGTTTTTCTCGATAGGCTCTTCGCAGGAATTCCTCAACCCGAAGGTATCAGTTTTCTCTGAAATCGATTCTTGTGTATCCCGGATTTTCCTAAGATACAAATCTCTAACCAACAACGCAAATCCAATAATGCGCTCCTGCTTATTTCCTATGTCACTCCATCGCAGCATAAAATAGTCATGGAATATTAACCATGTGTCCATCACCTTCGGCGTTCGCCATTGGCTTAGGTCCGACTAACCCGTGGATGATCATCATAGCCACGGAAACCTTATTCTTTCGGCGCACGGGGATCTCACCCGTGTTGCGGTTACTTGTGCCAACATTCTCACTTCCTCACGCTCCACCGTGGCTCACGCCTTCAGCTTCAACGCAGAGAGGAACGCTCTCCTACCAAACAACAACGACGAATCGATGTTGAGTCCTAAAATTCGGTAATATACTTAGCCCCGATTATTTGCGGCGCGGAATCTCTAGATCAGTGAGCTGTTACGCTATCTTTAAAGGATGGCTGCTTCTAAGCCAACCTCCTGATTGTCGATGAAATTCTACCTCCTTAAGTGCACTTAGTATATATTTAGGGACCTTATTTTTAGATCTGGGCTGTTTCCCTTTTGACCACCGGACCTTCGCGCCCGGAGTCTAACTGCTACGTTCTTTACCAATTGGTATTCGGAGTTTGACAAGTCTGGCGCCCGTTAAGGCTATCCAAGAACTAATCAGTGCTCTACCCCCAATGGGAACACGTAACGCTAACCCTAAAGCTATTTCGGAGAGAACCAGCTATTACCAAGTTCGATTAGCTTTTCACTGCTTTCCACACGTCATCCGATGGAATTGCACGACCACCCGGTTCGGGCCTCCCCTTCTCTTTCGAGAAGGTTCACCCTGCACATGGAAAGATCACTTGGTTTCGGGTCCTATACATACAACATTAATTTCGCGCTATTCACACTCGGTTTCCCTATAGCTCCGGAGCTTCACCCCCTTAGCTTGCTGCATATATAGACTCGTTGGCTCATTCTTCAATAGGCACGCTGTCGAGGTGCAAGCACCTCTCCAACTCCTTGTAAACACAGGGTTTCAGATCTATTTCACTCCCCTCCCGGGGTTCTTTTCACCTTTCCCTCACGGTACTTGTTCACTATCGGTCTGTAGAGATATTTAGCCTTACCAGTTAGTACTGGCAGATTCCTCCGAGCTATTCATGTCTCGGAGTACTCAGGAATGCTAACAAAGAAGGTAAATACATTTCGTCTACGGGATTTGCACCCTCTATGATTCTGCTTTCAATCAGATTCGACTATATATCTACTTTGTAACTTCTCTCGTTAAGACGTTAGCACCCTACAACCCCACAATAAAAACTAAAAGTAATTACTCTGGTTTGGGCTCTTTCCGTTTCGCTCGCCGCTATTCGGGAAATAACTATTGTTCTCTTTTCCTAGGGGTACTGAGATGTTTCACTTCCCCCCGTTCGCTCCTAGGCGTCTATGTCCTAGGTAACTGGTTAACACCAGCCAGGTTTCCCCATTCGGAAATTTCCGGGTCAAAGACTGATTATCGTCTCGCCGAAACTTATCGCAGATTGTCCACGTCCTTCATCGCTCTCTACAGCCAAGGCATCCACCCTGCGCTCTTAGATTCCTATTAGGAAATCTAAATAAGAACTACTATGTTAGCTTTAACAAATCATAGTAGTCCAGTTCAGTCATTTCTCATATAAATATGAGAAAATCCTGTGTTTAATGGACCCTCCTCTCCAGAAGGGTCCGTAACCGCATAATTAAAATAATTTTGAATGTTTGCTTGTATAAATACAATCAAACACTCGGTTTTAAAAATGCTCCTGAGTCTTCATTTGTTAATGTACTATCGTATGAAAGTTGATAGAAAAAGCCACCTTAACGGTGGCCCAATCAGATCTCGCGAAAGATAAGTTGAACCTGCCGTTATGTCGTGAAATTTCTTAAACATTTCATAGACACAAATATACTCGGGGTCGAAAAATAGTCAAGCATTTTGTATTGAAGATATTTCTAATTAAAAAAAAGCCATAAAAATAAGGCTTTAAGAAAATTTCTCTAAAAAACAGAAAATAAAAAATACTTTGAATAAAGTATTTTTTTTGAACAAATTACTTGTGAAGAGCGTGTTTTGCTTCTTCTATAGCTTTTGATGCTGCGTCGCGTCCTCCAAGTCCAAAGGCCAATCCACCAGCAAGAGCGATCATTGTAACAAATCCGATAACAAGAGCATTAATAATAATATCTCCAATTCCCAGTAAACTCATTGCAGCCAAGAATGAAAAGACGATAATAGCTGTTCGAGCGAGCGTAGCTAACATTGATGATGATTTAATATTTAACATCTTTGTTGATGCCTTGGTGATTTTTTTAACAAAATCAGCGAGAACAAATCCTCCCAAGAGTACAATAATTGCTCCAATTACTTTTGGAATATATCCAACAATTATAACCAGTAATTCTCGAGCCGCAGAAAGCTCAAGAATATCAAGAGACAATAGTACAACCGCAATGATAATAAACCACTTGAGAATCCAACCAACGACGTGTCCTACTTTTACATGGTAACCAGAACGTTCTACCGCTCCAACCAATGGGCGAATCGCCGCATCAAGTCTACTGCCAAAGAGTTTTACAATTGTTTTGTAAACAACACGTGCAACAAAGAATCCTATAATAAGAATAACAAGCGCTACTAATAATTTTGGAAACCATAGGGAAACCTGAGCCCACAATTCATGAAAGGGAGCTAATAAAGTGTCTGAATTAAACATAAATATATAATAAATAATAGTTAACTAATATAATCATTGTTTTTGTAACAATTGATTATTTCTATTATAGCATTATATTTCAGCAAAATGCGAAATTAAAACACCCGCGTAGGTGTTTTAATTTGATAATTGATTAACAAGCTTCTTGTGGTCGTGCTCTAGTATGTCTCGAATAAGTTTATCGTACATACTAACACGGTAATTAAATTCAGATTCATCAAAAGATGCATAACGTAATTCGCGCCCAATTTCTGATTCAATAATTTTTATTTCTTTTTCAAGAACATCTTTTTTTAGTTTATTTCCTACAATCAGTATATCGAGTTTTCGTTCATCATCACGCGTAAACAAACCAGATAACAGCAAGAGTTTTAGCGAGCCACCTTTTTTGAGGCGTTTTACCATTTCTTTTTCATTAATAAGTTCAGAATCCAATAACAACATTTGTAATGGCCGGATCAAATCAAATTTAGTGTTGAGTACCCATCCATTTTTTTTAATCGTTTTAAAAGTTGCTTTGATGTCTTTTTTCTTTATTGGTTTCTGGAGCTTTATTGAAAATGATTTTTTCTTAAGAAAACCAATCTTCATCAGCATCGTAAGCTCTTTTCGTGCGTCTAGAAGCTTTACCTTTGATCGTGTACTTACATCTTCTGCGTCAAAAGGGATTGATGCATTAAAAAGAAATAAACGCATAATTTTAACACGATGTTTGTTTCCAAAAATTTTTCCCAGTGATTCCATATATCAACAAGTATATATTAAGTGTGAAATAAAAAAACCACCGAGGGCTAGTTTAGTTAGACCAAGAACAACTTGGGTTCTTTAAACAAAGCTCTCTTTTAATCATTTTATTTTCAGAGACTATGATTACATCAAAAATAAAAGCATCCTATTTTTCCCACCTATTGATTAACAGTTTTCTGTATCTTCTAAACAATTTACACTGGCTGCCTGCTCTGAGTCTAAATTTTTTACTACCAATTCATGCTCGGTAAGAAAAAGGTTCAGAATAATTCCAACAAATATTATTCCCAAAAATATGAGAGTTGTTTTATACGCATTGTGATTCATAGTTTAATAATGACACAGATACAAAAAATATAAAATTTTACAAGAAAAAACAATACCAAGGTATTGTTTTTTACTAAGAGAAAAGTGATTATTTAAGCTCTACTGATCCTCCAGCTTCTTCAATCTTTGCTTTCATTTCTTCAGCGTCAGCAGTCTTTACTCCCTCTTTCAAGGTAGAAGGTACTCCTTCAACTAATTCTTTAGCTTCTTTTAGACCTAGACCTAGAAGTTCCTTAACGGCCTTCATAACTGGAATCTTTGATCCTCCATCTGATACAAGAACAACATCAAATTCTGATTTTTCGTCAGCATCGTCACCTCCTGCTGCTGGTCCAGCTGCAACTGCTGCTGCAGAAACTCCCCATTTAGCTTCGATAACTTTAACCAGTGCGTTCAGTTCTAGAACTGACATTTTTTCTACTGATTCAACGATTGCTGCAAATTCTTTTGGAACTTCAACATCATTTGTTTCTGGTTCAGCTGCCTTTTCTTCTTTGGCTGGTGCTGCTTCTTGTGCCTTTTCTTCTTTGGCTTCTACTGGTGTTTCAGCAGCTACTTCTTCCGTAGTAGTTTCTTCTACTACTTCTGGTGTTGTGTTTTCTTCTGACATAGTAATTTTTGTTAGAAATCAGAGTGTTCACTAATTTTTGTATTTCAAAAATTGAGAACTCAATTTGTAATATGACCTGTGGTCATTTACTCATATATATTCTGACTCATTTCTTTATAAATAATTCTAATTAAGCTTTCGCTTCTGCTACCTGACCAAGTACAACAGCAAAGCGTTGTAGTGGTGAGTTGATAACGTTTGCAAACATACCTCGTAATGTTTCCATTCCTGGGATTGTTGCAATTTCCATCATCTCTTCTTGCGATTTAAATGATCCTTCAAAAATTCCTCCAACGATAGTCATTGTATCTTTTTTGGTTTTTGAAAATTCAAACACTTCGCGTGCTGGTGCCATTGGATCAGATCCAAAGGCAAGGGCGACCATACCTTCTCCGAGATCAGGTTGATCTCCAGGAAGTTTTGTAGCGTCCATAGCTCGCTTGATAAGTGTTTTCTTTGCAACCATGTAATCTGAATCATTTTGCCGTAGTGATTTTCGAAGAATGTTATTATCTTCAACCCCTAAACCGCTAAATGTTACAAATACTGATGTTGCAGAATCAGTCAAAGCAGTTTCAAGTTTCGCATTGATTTCTTGTTTTTTTGCTTTTGTGATTGCCATAATAAGTATGTGTTGTGATGATCTCACGAATGAGAAAATCGAATAAAATAAATTGGCCTTGCGGCCAATTTTGGAAAGTAGACACATTCAAAAAGGAATCCTTATTAAATGCGTGCTACCTGCGTAGGAAATTAAGCTCAATACAGAGCACCCACGGTCATTGGCTGACAAAAATACTATATCTCACAAGACATTTTTTGCAAGATCAGGACTCTGTGGATATATATTGACCTAGACTTATTAAATTATAGTACGCAGGTAAGGGATATTCCTAGAGATAAAAAATTTATGTTTTTTTATTTGAAACGATCAAGTCTATCGCCCCTATTGTTGAGAGAGGGAGGAGATATGTATTTATTATAATGCGAGGAAATTCCTCTACAACAATCCCTCCTCTTATCAAAAAAACCTGCATTAGCAAAAAGAGATACCCTCATTAAAGACCTAGATACTGAACTGATACCGAATTAAAAACCCCTTTTTCATTGTTATACAAAAGGGATTTTTTCATAAAAAAAACGACCTCGTGTCGTTTTAGTTCAATAGACTAATAACATCTGTTCGCCATTGATCTTTCGCAAGGGGATAATTAATCATCATTGGGTATCTGACAGCAAAGGCGTTTTCAGTCGTGTAACTGAGTTGTGCCAGTTCTGCGTAATAGCTTCCTGCTCCCGGTTGAGCACTCAGTCGTAGTGACATTGTGTCACCATTACGAACACGGAAATATGAGGTTCTATCTTCTCGGATTATTTTCTGCGCGCTTGATACCACTGATGCAATTCCGTCAGTACCTACAAAACCACCAGCATCATTATAAATATTAATACTAAATGCATCTTCGGGCATCGTAGAAATAAATAAATCTCCCGTGTGATCAAACCCTAATATATAGGTGAATACAGCAGTATCATCAGGAATACCTGTGGTTGTTGAACGTGCTGCAGCCGTAATTTGATCTGATGAAATAGTTACCGATGCTTCTGTTTGGGTTTCTTCTGGCTGAGGGTCCTGAGTTTCAGATGGCGTGACTGTCTCTGTCCGTACAACAGGGGGTGTTTGAGTAGCCGTAGGAGTATCTATATCAATCTCATCTTGAGAACTTGTCCCCGAGCACTCTAGAGAGGTTCGAGATAGTTCCCTTCGCAGCTCTTGTCCAATCAGACCGTCAATTTTTTCTGCGCTTACGGCTGTTTGAAATGCTGTTACAGCAGTTCGTGTTTCTGGTCCAATTTTTCCGTCTACCTTGGTGATGCTGTATCCTTGGTTTTGCAGTTCTTGTTGAATCGTTAGGATATCACTAGATCCCTTATAGGCAAATTGACAAACAGCATTAGTATTTGAAATTACTGTCGTTTCAAAGCTAACACCAACGTCACCTATACAAGCAACCGAACGCTCTGACAACAGACGCCGCGTCTCCTCACCAATTAAGCCGTCAACCTTTTCTGCTCCAGCAGAGGATTGAAATGCTGATACGGCGGCTCGTGTCTCTGCTCCAATTTTTCCGTCTACCTTGGTGATGCTGTATCCTTGGTTTTGTAGTTCTTGTTGGATGGACAGAATATCATTCTGACCTGCGTAGGCTAGGGCACATACCTCACCTTCTGAAATTTTAAAAGTTATTTCACTTTGTTCCTTAGGGAGTTGCTGTTGTAACAATTCAACCAATTGAATAAGAAGATTTTTATATTGAAGATTTAATTCTTCTTGTGTTTG
>JBLIKX010000002.1:0-45731 GCA_047637555.1 Crocinitomicaceae bacterium | reverse complement strand
GCCATTTTATCTGAGATAAAAACACGCATCACATTTTCTGGATTACGCATAAGTTGCTCTTCGACTGGTTTTTTACCATAAATATAGAATGTCTCTTTTTTCATATTGTGAGTATACGTTTTTTAGAGAAATTGTATACAAAAAGCAATGTTTTCACATTACTTTTGTTTCGGGTGGACCCGACAGGACTCGAACCTGCCACCTCCTCAGTGCAAGTGAGGCGCTCTAGCCAGATGAGCTACGGGCCCCAATACAACAATAAATTGTTGTGTTGTAAATTAGCGAGAGCAAGCTCTCAAAAGAACAACTGAGAAGTATTATATGCAATGGACTGGATTATGCAAGCGCAAGGAATTCTGTTTTATTTCAGAAAATTCTTATC
Organism: Crocinitomicaceae bacterium; assembly: GCA_047637555.1. Lineage (GTDB taxonomy): Bacteria > Patescibacteriota > Minisyncoccia > Phycocordibacterales > UBA1006 > UBA1006. Next base: position 45,349 of record JBLIKX010000002.1, on the reverse strand, counting down.
ACGCTTATTTTTATGTTGTTTTAAGGCAAAGCGATGGGATTCATTATTTAACGCAACAATTTCTCGTGCATGTTTTTCTGAAATCTTTTTTTGCCCTAATAACTCTCGTGCCTTGTGTTTATGATCTTTTACCACCGCAATAACAGGGATTTTTAGATTGGCTTCACGTAATGCTTTCTCAACAAACCTTTTTTGAGCAATACCACCATCTACTACAATAATATCTGGATAAGCCCATTCAGGATGCGTAAATCGTCTCTTAACAACCTCATATAATGCTGCAGTATCATTTGATCGATCTACAGAACGAATAGTGAATACGCGGTGTTCTGAAGAATTAATCTCAACACCATCATATACCACCATTACCCCAACCATTGCGTCGCCCTGCATGTGTGCGATATCGTAAGCTTCAATTCTAAAGCTAACTAAATACTGTGACACTTCAAAATCATATTTGAGTAAGGCAATGTCATGAATATGTTCTAGTGAGAATATTTGTTTTTTAATTACTTGAGCCCGTTCAAATTTTAAAGCCTTAGCATATTCCATCATTTCCTTTTTAAGGGTGCTAATGAGGGACTTTTTTTGACCCTTAAAAAAGAACGCTATATATTCAACATTCTTTTGATACACCGTTTGCGACTCTTGATCAGTACTATCTGGCACTAAACCAAGCTGTTTGTAAAATTCAATATTATGATTTTGAATAGTTTTTTTTCCATAAAAAGGAAAAATTTTACGTATAATTTTTAAAGCAGTAGTAAGTTGTTCACGTGATGGAAAAGGTCCAAAAACGTGCAGCAAAGACTGTTCTTTATTTCCTTGGATAATATTAAGTGTACGTTGTCGGACCGTATAAATACGTGGCAGCGGTTCATCAGTAATAACGACATAGTTATAACTCTTGTTGTCCTTTTCTTTTGTGTTGTATTCGGGTTGATTCTGCTTAATAAGATACGATTCCAGTAAAAGCGCCTCCAAGGCTGAGTCGGTTTGTTTCCACTCCAGACTCGTAGTATCCTCTACCATTTTAACAATTAATGGACCTCGCGTTTCCATAAGGTTTTTTTGAAGATAGCTATTGGTTCTTTGTGAAAGATTGGTTGCTTTTCCAATATATAAAATATCATCTCCTTTTTTAAAGAAATAGACACCTGGTTTTTTTGGAAGTTTAATTTTTTTATACTGAGCAAGTTTCATTACGTCTCTAGTATAACGAAAAAAAGAACTTAGGTAAGCTTTTTTTATATCAAATTACCAAGCAGTCTCTGAAAATAGTTTCTTAAAATTAGTACCATTTGAAGCTTTTAATAAAATGATACTATTTCCGGCTAATTTCTCTTTCATGGTTAAAAGAGCCTGTTCAACACTTAGGTACTGAGTAACATTATCTTTGATGTTTTTTATCTGAGAGAATTCTTTCCCAATAAGTATGATAATTTTTATATCTAAACTAATAGCATAATCAAGAACCGCTTGATGTTCCATTCGAGTATATTCACCTAGATCTAGCATGTCACCTAAAATAGCTATATTTTTTTTCTCCGGATATTTTTTTTGTATATGTGCAAGATTATTTAATGATGCTTTCATACTTGTTCTATTAGCATTGTAGAAATCTTTTATAACAATGTTTCCTTGGATTGTTTCAAGTATTTCAGATCTGTTATTTTGTGGTACGTATGATTCTAGAGCTGATATTATGTTATTCTCACGAATATCAAAATATACCCCTACAGCAATAGCAGCCAAAATATTTTCAACATTATACTCACCCGTTAATTGAGTTTCTATTAGTGAGCCCTTCCATATAACAGAAACATACGGGGCAGTATCATGAGATTCAATACCAAACTCACCAATCACACCCTCGGCATAACATGTTTGCCTTACCCCTTCTGAAAACTTCATCAAGGTTAGATTATTTTTATTTACCAAAGCTTCGCCCTTAGATAGACGCAAATAATCATAAAGTTCAGCGTTTGCTTTAATTATTGCGTCTTGACTACCAAAGTGACCAATATGATCTCTGCCTATATTAGTAATAAGTCCGTGTGTGGGAGCAGCAATAATACAAAGTTCCGCAATCTCACCAATATGATTCGCACCCATTTCAATCACCGCAATATCAGTGTGATTTGTAATTCTGAAAAGAGTCATTGGAACACCTATATGATTATTCAAACTGGCATGAGACGACACGACTTTTTTTTGAGTTGATAAAATATCCGCAACTAATTCTTTTGTTGTTGTTTTACCGTTACTTCCTCCAATAGCTATAACTGGGATATTAAATTGCCTTCTATGATGTCGAGCAAGGTCTTGAAATGCCTTGATAACATTAGGGACGACAATAGTCCTGTGATCAATGAAAAAATCAGGATTATCTATAACGGCATATTTTGCACCTTTCTCCAAAGCGTCACTTGCAAAATTGTTTCCATCAAGAATTTCCCCTTTCCAACCAAAAAATAGTGACCCTAATTCAAGAGTCCGGGAATCTGTTGAAATAATTTGATTACATTCAATAAATTTTTTATAAAGAGAGATAATATCCATATCAAAAATTATACCAAAATTACAAAAGAAAAAAATCTTCGAAAAATAAAGACTCACTGTCTTAATGTGTGGTTATAAATTATCTATACTGAGCACTAATATTGTCTCCAACAATTGGCCGCACTATTTACAAACAAATAAAAGTAATACAAATAAGTACAAATTTTTTTACTGCTTTTATTACTGGCATTTTTATGATTTCTTTTCTTATATTGTGATTTACTGATGAGAGTTCAAGTATTTAATGGTTACTATTACTTTATTAAAAAAGATCTATAGGTATACTTGAATACATGAAAAAGTCGCAATATGAAAATTATTTTCGCGATAAAAGAATTACTGTTATGGGAATCGGGGTTCTTGGTCGTGGTGTGGGTGATATTAAATTTCTCGCCTCTTGTGGTGCAAATATAATAGCTACTGATATAAAAGAAGCATCCAAACTTAAAAAATCTCTTCGTCTATTAAAAAAGTATAAGAACATAGAATACACAACAGGAAAACACATTGTTCAGGACTTTAGAGATCGTGACCTCATTATAAAGGGCGCAGGCGTACCTTTGGAGAGTAAATACATAGAAACAGCAAAAACAGACACTATTCCTGTGCATATGTCTTTTGGTCTTGTACTGGAAATATTAAAAAAAGAAAAGATAAACGTTACCATCATTGGGATTACTGGTTCAAAAGGAAAATCAACAACAACAGGGCTAGTAGAGGCAATATTAAAAAAAACAGATATTAGCTATCACCTTGCTGGCAATATACGAGGTATTGCAAATTTACCACTTTTAGCAAAAATTAAAGATGGTGATATAATATTAGCAGAACTTGATTCATGGCAATTACAAGGATTACACACGGTAAAAATTTCTCCAGATATTTCTGTTTTTACAAATTTCTTTGAAGACCATTTGAATTATTACAAAGGATCGATGAAAACATATTTTAAAGATAAATCTTCTATTTTTAAATATCAAGGTAATGATACCCATTTAGTTCTCACAAGTAGTTCGTTAAAAGCAATACGTAAATATTACAAAGGAACCATTTATTCCAAAAAAATAGTTGCTCAATTCAAACATGTACCCAAATCTTGGACCTATCACATTTTTGGTAAACATAATGAAAAAAATATCGCTCAAGCCTTCCACGTAGGGAAACTTCTAAATATTTCACAAAATATTATCAAAGAAGCTCTTGTAGAATTCCTTGGTGTGGATGGTCGTTTTCAGAATATTGGAACATCAGAAAATAAAATTTTGTTTTTTAATGATAATAACTCGACTACTCCTGAATCAACAATCGCTTCACTACAATCACTACAGAAAAAATATCCAGATAAAAATATTATTCTTATTGGAGGCGGTGCTGATAAAGAATTTCATTATCATAAAATGGCAAAATACGTCGCGAAAAATATCAAGTTTTCATTATTATTTTCTGGAGGAGCAACTGATAAATTACGTGAGTGCTTTCCTCCACGTTTTGAGAACTTTACCGAAACATTAAGCATGAAGACATCATTTAACCTTGCTATTAACCATGCAGGACCAGGAGATATTATTATCCTTTCACCTGGAGCCGCTTCATTTGGTGTATTTAATAATGAGTACGAGCGAGGCGATCAATATGTGCGTTACGTAAAAAAATATATTAAAAAATAACTTATATAAGTTTTTTTTATTTGTAGAACGTTTATAATTAAAAGTATGAAACTTTTTGAGGGAATTAAAAAAATACATTTTATAGGTATAGGTGGCGTTGGTGTATCAGCTATGGCAAAGCTAGCGCGAGACTATAACATAACGGTAACTGGTTCTGATGTTCAGACATCATCCTTAACCAAGGATCTAGAAGATAATTATGAGGCTCAAATATTTATAGGAGCTAGAGCAGAAAACATTCATGTGGATCATGATTTAGTAGTATATTCCCCAGCAATTCCAGCATCCAACATAGAATACAAGGAGGCACTGAACTATGATATTCCATTAATGTCTTACCCAGAGCTTTTAGGTAAAATATCAGCAATAAAAAAAACCATAGCTGTCTCAGGAACTAATGGTAAAACAACGACTACCGCAATGATTATTGAAGTCATGAAACACCTAGGCGCAGACCCTTCTGGTATCGTTGGTGCTCTACTTCAGAAATATGACAGCAACTATGTTTCAGGGCAATCTGATTTTTTTATTACTGAAGCATGTGAATACAAAGAATCTTTTTTGAATATTTACTATGATATTCTTGTTGTGACTAATATTACTGAAGATCATTTAGATTATTTTTCTGACCTTGCTCATATACAAGACACCTTTAAGAAATTTTTAAAGAATCACAAAAAAGATGGAGTTCTCGTATGTAACACAGATCAACCTCACTTATTGACAATAATTAATGAGGCAAAGAAAGAGAATATTACAATTATTGATTATCGTAAACATCTCACCAAAGATCTTACACTATCCCTTCCAGGAGAACATAATCTTCAAAATGCTGCAGCGACCCTAGGAGTTATAGAGGCTCTTGGACTCTCTCTTGTTGATGCACGTGAATATCTCGCTAAATATTTTCAAGGAGTACAGCGTAGAATGGAACATGTAGGAATGACCACTTCTGGTATTCAAATATTTGATGACTATGCGCATAACCCAGAAGGTCTAACTTATTTAATAAAAGGTTTACGCGATTTTTATCCAGACAAAAAAATTATTATGTTGTTTGAGCCACATCTCTATTCTCGAACTCGAGACTTTAAAAATGAATTTGCTCAGGCTGTAGAAAAGGTAGATATTCTTTATTTATTTCCAACCTACCGCGCCCGTGAAGATGAAATTCCTCAGGAAAATTACCTGCTAGAACAATATATTGATACATCAAAGGTAGAGCTAATAACGGTTAGTGAAACTAATGATTTCATTAAACAATTTAAATCAATGCAATTTAACAACAAATACATTGTTGTTAGTGCAGGGGCTGGAGACATTTGGAAATTTAGTCATGCGCTTAAAAACAACTCATTGTGAGTTGTTTTTAAGTTCTTTGAGTTCAACCGGTAGTTCGTATCGTAAGGTCTATTATTCGGGATTCATTGAAAAATAATACCTATGACAAATATTTTGTCATAATCTCTACATCATTAAAATGTATCTTTTTAGTACCAATAATCTGATAATCTTCATGACCCTTACCTGCAACCAAAATTATATCACCCTTATCTGCGTTTTTTATTGCTGAGACAATAGCTTCTTCACGTGATGAAATATATTCAAAGTTCTGCTTATCCTGATTAATACCTGAACTCATATCAGAAAAAATTTGATCTAAGGATTCAGTTCTAGGGTTATCAGAGGTATAGATAACGTGATCACTCATTTGTTGAGCGACAGCAGCCATTAATGGTCGTTTAGTTCTATCCCGATCACCTCCACAACCAATCACTGTAATAATATTATTATGAGGAATTTCTTTTAGAGAAGATAAAACTGATTCAACAGCACCGGGACTGTGAGCATAATCAACAAGAGCCAGGATATTTCTCTTATTAATAACTTGCTCCATTCGACCAGGTACACCTGATATATTGTTTAGCTTTTCAATGATATCTAGAGTGCTAAACCCAAGCTCACATAACAGTGAATACACTACTAACAGATTATAAATATTAAATAAACCAACAACAGGAAGAGAGACAGGTTTAGCATTAAAATTACAATTAATCATTCCTAAGGCCACAAGAGGTGCATCAAAGGAATAATCATACTTATTATTATTACCATAACTAATAACCTTTGCCTTGGTGTTTTTGATCATCATTTTTCCACAGGGATCGTCATAATTACTTATCGCGATAGCCTCTTTTTTTAGATCATCAAATAATTTTTTTTTAGCGGCAGCATAATTTTCAATTGTCTTATGATAATCAAGGTGATCTCGCTCAAGATTACTAAAGATAGCAATATCAACATCAACTCCAGAGAGCCTATCTTGATCTAGACCTTGTGATGTTGCTTCGAGACAACAATGCGTTGCCCCTTGATCAACGTAGTGCCTTAGGATTCTCTGTAATTCTATAACCTCCAGAGAAGAAGGAGCTTTTCTATTAATATGTATCTTAATACTATTGAAATAATCCCCAGCAGTTGAAAGTAGGAGTACTTTTTTCTCGAAACTTTGAAGTATCTGAGAAGCATAGGTTGCAATACTGGTTTTTCCATTTGTTCCTGTTACTGCGATAATAGTAATTTCTTTTGAAGGGTTACCGTAAAAATGAGAGGCAACTTCTCCCATTGATTTTCTGACATTCTCAACGACAACAAAAGTAACAATTTTATTGAAATGAACAGGTAATATCTCACATACAACAACACTAGCACCATTCTTAATAGCCTGATCAATGTAGTCGTGTCCATCAACCTGAGTTCCCGGTACTGCAAAATAACAACTACCCCTATGTTCAATTTCTCGTGAATCCTGAGAGAGAAATACAACATCTTTTTCCATAGAACCAATAATATCTTTAGTTTTTATTTTATTTAGTAGAGCCGTAATTAACATAGAACTAGTATACAAAAAAAAGACCTAATGGTCTCTCTTTGATTTGTTAGAATAAATTGATTACATCTTTGACAGTTATTAAAACCATTAATAATATCAAGGCAAAGAACCCGACAATATTTATCATATTGACGACTCTAGGTTTGAGTCTTTTTCTTATTACCGATTCAACAAGAATAATAAACATACGTCCACCATCCAGGGCAGGAAATGGAATAATATTTAATACAGCAAGATTTAACGACAAGAGTGCCGTAAATCCAACCAGATAACTAAATCCAATTCGACTCGCCTCTCCTACTTGTTTGACTATCCCTACGGGACCAGAAACATTATCTATTGAAATTTTACCGGTAATCAATTGACCAAAACCTGTCAAGATTGCGCTGGTAAATGCAACCGTATTTTTTGCCCCATAAATCAAAGCACTATGAATTGGCAGCTGTAGTTCACCAACTCGATCAATATTAATACCTAGACCAAACTTATCTTCAATCAGGCCCTCTTTTGGTTCGATCGTGATAATCTCTAGTTGATCGGTATCACGCCTGACAACAAAACCAACAACATCATTATTATTACCCGTAGCATTTATAAATGCAGAGATCTCGATAATAGTTTCAGTTGTCACCTTTGTCTGAATTTTTTGGTTATAATATTCAACAATTTCATCACCCACCAAGAGTCCTGAATTTTCTGCTGGTGAATCAGCTAAAATTCCTGATACAATCAGCTGTGTGTCTTCAAAAGAATATCCTTTTGGAGCGTTATCAATTGGTGCTGTTACTCCGCTCAAATATAAACTTGAAAGAAGCACCCATGCAAAAATAATATTAAAAAGAATTCCTCCAAACATAACCAAGAGCTGTTGCCATCGAGGTTTATGAACCAAGGATACTTTTTTTTCTTCTTTAGTTAACTCAGTGTCGTCGTCATTTTCTCCAAATATTTTTACGAATCCACCAAACGGAATCCAATTCAGAGTTAGCTTGGTTCCCTTGTAGGTTCCAAACTGAAACATTTTTGGTGGGTAGCCGAAACCAAATTCATCAACACGAATGCCAAATAGTTTTGCAAACAGAAAATGTCCTAATTCGTGAATAAAGACCAAAATTCCCAAAACGAGAATAAAAATAATAATATTCATAATATTATACTGACATTATTGAGTTTTCTTTTTTATCATAAATTTCTTCCAAAGACTTGTTAGATGCGTCAACTAATTTTTGAAGTTCGTCTTTAAAATTTGCTTTTGAATCATCAGACGATTCATCGTTAGATTCAATAACCTTCATGGTATCTTGGCGAACATTACGTACTTTTATTCGTCCATCTTCTAGTTTTTCTTTTACTAATTTTAGAATCTTGGTTTTTGACTCTTCTGTCATCTGAGGAATGTGTACACGTACTCCAGTATCATCAACAGCCAACGAGAATGGTAATTGTGAATCAGTAATGGCTTTCTCAATATCTTTTAGCTGACTTTTATCCCAAGGCGTAACCTTCATCGTTCGTGGATCTTCTAGGTTGATTGATGCAATATTTTTAATGGGTTGCATCGTCCCATATGAATTGACCATAATTCCATCAAGAAGAGCAGGGTTAGCTCGTCCTGTTGAAATTTGTAAGTATTCTTGTTTCAAATAATTTTCTGCATCTGAAAATTGTTCTTTTGTTTGTTTAAAATCGAAGTTCATATTTACAAAGTATAGCAATTCAAAACAAAAAGAAAACAATCAGTTGTTTTCTTTTTGATACTTCTTGAATATTTCTATGCTTTTTTGAGCAAAGGTGCGATCAAGATCCTTAACATCCTCAGGTAAATCTACATAGGATACAAAATATGACTCCCAACGTTTTCTTGTTTTGGAACTGAAATTTTCTTTATCCAGGATATCTTTGGCCCACTGCATCCATTGTTCATGCCCAATGCTCGACAATTTTTCAAGTAGCTTTCGTTCGTTTATGTTCATAATATTAAAAATGAATAACTACCATCTCTAATATCATTTTGACTGAGGACCCATTAGCATTCATTGATTCTCGAGCTTGAAACAATACCGGCAATACATCATGTTTTTTCTGCGCATGGAAATATACCTCACAATCATTTAAAAAATGTAGGACCTCCGATTTAGTGATCTTTAATTCTGATTTTTTATCTGTGAGATCCTTAATCAAATTAAACCTCTTTTGCAGATCAATTTCGCTAAGTTCTTTAGCACTTATACGTAAGTCGCCAGTTTCCTGTGGCGTATGCATAACAATTTGTAATCGTGATTGTAATGTTGGTAGTAATTTTTTTGTATTTGGAAATACTAAAAAGAAATAAGTTTGTGATGCGGGTTCCTCCAAAACCTTTAATAATGCGTTCTGTGCTTCCCTGTTAATTAATGAAAATTCCAGAATAAACAGCGAAGCCTTTTCCGTTTTTTCAGATTGCAAGGATTTAATCATCCGTGCATCATCCACTTTGAATGTTTCATATTTCCTTTGTACAACATATGAAAAATGATCAAGGGGAAGTACTTCTTGTAATTCAGAAAATACCGAGTGAGATGACTCTATTCCATAAGCATGATGTGCGAATGGTAGCTGCGAGAATTGTTGAAGTTGGTTCATGTTATTCAGTATAACAAAAAACACCACAGGTGGTGATTTTTATTGTGAAGAGTTTGAGATAATGTTAAATATTTTTAAATAATAAAGAGTTTAACTAAACACAATAGTAGGATAAAGCCATGTTAAAGGAACCACTGTGTGCATCAAAAATCATAAATTGACTCTCTAACTGAGAAATCAAAAATATATTCAAAACAATACATTACCATCACATTAAGAAATAAATGTTGAGCTGTAGAAATAACAAATAGTAATTTATTATTTATTACTGACTCTCAGATCATAAACAAACTCAGGTCATTTATTTGCTGTGACGACTCTGTTATCTAAGCTATTTTTTAGCATTTATATAATTTGTGTATTTAGTAAGATCAGAATATGAATCATTAGCTATGAGAGTACAGATAATGTTCGAGCTTTCTACTTCTTGATGATATAATTTAATTATGAAATTTAGTTTTGAAAAATTACCAAATAAAAGAAAAGAATTAAATAAACCTGATTTTGAAATAAAAAGATATCATCTTGAGAGCGGCATAAATGTTGAATTAAAGGTAAAAAAGTTAACACCATCAAATCAAGAATTGTTAAATAATGAAGAAGCTGTTTTTGTACTCCCTGGTTGGGGTACAGATGTCGATTCGCCAGTAGTTGAAAATTTTTCTCAAGGTTATGCTGATGTTTTTAAACAAAAAACATTCACGATATCTTCCCGTGCAGAACAACACGTATCAGAAAATAAAAATGTTCAAATAATGGAAGAAGAATCAAAAGCAATAGCAAATTATATTGCTAATTCAGGTAAAAAAGTAATAACGCTAACTGGTTATTCACAGGGAGGAAATAAGGCCATGAATGTTGTTGCAATACTCCAAAAAAATCATCCAGAAATTAATATTAGTGGTTTAGTGTTAGTTGGTTCTGCGGGTCTTTATTCTCAAGATGAACTTGATATTGTAAAAAATTTTAATAAAGACGCTTTAATAAATACACCTAAAAAAATATTAGAGGGTTCTAATAAAATTGCTGATATCAAAAATGCAGTTTCTTCTGTTGTGACAATTTTTCAAAATACTATGAGAGAAATTATAAAATCAAAAACTGATTACCTTACAAGATTTAAGAGAGAATTATCTGAAATAGGAACAGAAAATATTCATATGTCAGAAATAGAATCGCCTATTATACTCATTGCAGGCTCGGATGATCTCATAGCTCAACGTGAAAAATTTATGCCTCAAGATAAAGAGGATGCACTGCGAAATGAATTAGAAAATGCTACAACTTCTGATATACGTGAACATTATTTAAGGGAAAATTGTTTTTCTAATTCACCATATATTAGAATGGTTTCCCCTTCTAAGAATGGAACTCATTCACTGCCATACTTTAGACCTAAGGCGGTTGCAAATGTTTCAGCTGGTCTCTTAAAAAGATATTATGAAGATAAAAAAAATATTTCTGGCAGATTATGATAATGCTCTGGTGCATGGGGTGAAGCTTTTACTTTTCACACCACAATCATAATATATTTCAAAAATTCATTATTTACTGATAATGGCTTTTTTATAAGTATCAAGATGATCTAAAGCAATCCCAGTCCCCCGTGCTACACAAAACAATGGGTCTTCAACCAAATAGGCTTGAACACCTGTCCGGCGATGTATAAGGTCTGTAAGGTTCCGTAGTTGTGACGTTCCTCCCGTCATCGTGATTCCGTTATCAATAATATCTGAAGCCAGTTCTGGTGGGACTTGGGCTAATACATCTTTTAATGCCTGGATCATAATTTTTAATTCCTCATCAATGGCTTTGGTAATTTCGTTAGTTGAAATTTTAACAGAACGAGGAAGACCCGTAATATAGTCACGCCCTTTTATCAGTACCTCTAACTCATCATCAAGCGGAATAGCAGATGCAATTTTGATTTTAATTTTTTCGGCAGTTCGATCTCCTATAGCTAGATTGTAGGTTTTTTTTATGTAATCAATAATCGATCCATCTAGACGTCTACCAGCACATTTTACAGAATTAGAAGTAACGATTCCTCCAAGTGAAATCACAGCTACATCAATAGTTCCGCCCCCAATATCCACTATCATGTATCCATTTGGTTGCTGAATTGAAATTCCTGCACCAATAGCTGCTAGTATTGGTTCTTTTATAACATAGGCATTTTTAGCTCCTGCCCTTCGTGCAGCCTCTATTACAGCTCGACGTTCAGTTGATGTAATCCCCGCAGGAACTGACAAGAGTACGTCTGGTTTCATAATGTTCCATTTACCAAGAGCTTTTTTGAAATAATAGCGAAGCATTTTTTCTGTGACACGATAGTCTGCAATAACACCGTCCTTCATAGGTCGGTAAGCTACAATACCATCAGGGGTTCGTCCGATCATTTGTTTGGCTTCAGATCCTATAGCGAGAATCTTATTATCTTGGACTGAAATAGCAACGACAGAGGGTTCGTCAAGAATAACACCCTTACCTGGAACATAGACCAAAATATTAGTAGTACCTAGGTCGATACCTAATTTCTTTGAAAAAATTGACATATTTCTATAGTATCACGTGTATTTTTTTTATAAAGATGTATGCTAATAAAAAACATCAATATGATAAAAAAATTTATATTACTTATTTCATGCATAATTTTAGAAAATCATAGGTGGGAGGTAGACCCAAATGATACAAGTGGATTCAAAATAAAAGGGTGCACAAGCTGGTCATCATCACGACTTTTTATACTGAAACTGTAAACCAAAAAAAACTCATAAAAAATGCCACGACAAAGCTCAATTAAAAATTTCAAGGAGAATTTATTTTTTTTACTAAGATGGTTTTGCTGCACAATAGCAGATCATGATTACAAGCACCCTCCTAACAATAAGTTTGCACGACCTTGTGAAAGATGTAAAACCAAGGAGCATATTTTATGCAAACCTAAAATATAATTAATTATTCAAAAATGATTAGCTTAATGAAATATTAAGCTTTTTTTATTGCAAAATATAACATATATGTTATATATTTATGCATGAATCTAAAACAATTTGAAAAAGAACAAGCAAGAATTGGTAAATTCATCCGTTCGATCAGAAAACAAAGAGGTCTTACCCAAGCTCAATTTGCTAAAAAACTTGGAACAGCTCAATCAGCCGTTGCACGTATGGAAAAAGGTGGGCAGAATTTTTCAACACAAGAACTGCTTAAAATTGGAAACGTTTTGGATCATCAATTAATCAAATTACACCGAGAAGAACGTGATGATTTTATTATTAATGGAGGTCAAAAGTTAAAAGGTTCAATCGAAAGTAATACCTCAAAAAATGGTGCCATGGGATTAATGCATGCTTCCCTCTTGAACAAAGGTGTTACAACTCTACACGGTATTCCAAACATTCAAGAGGTACATCGTATTATAGAAATATTTCAAAGTATTGGAGTAAAGGTTGAATGGGTAAAAGAACATTCAATCAAAATTACTCCACCTAAACGATTTAAGTTTAACGAAATCAATAAAAAATCTGCGCGAAGGGTACGGTCATTTATGATGTCAATTGGTGCGCTAATTCATCATATTAAATCATTTGAAATCCCAACAGCTGGTGGATGCAAAATGGGAGAACGAACTATTGTCGCTCATAAACATGGAATTGAACAATTAGGTGTATCTATTACAACCAAAAATACAGGTTATTTAGTTGAACGAAAAAAACTAAAACCTGCTGAAATTGTTATGTATGAAGCCTCTGATACTGCGACTGAAAATATTGTTATTGCGGCGGCGGGAATCCCAGGTAAAACCATTATTCATTTCGCACAACAGAATTATATGGTCCAAGATGTTTGTTTCTATCTTCAAAAACTTGGTGTTAAAATTGAAGGTATTGGGTCATTAAAATTAACTATTCATGGTATTAAGAATATCAATATCGATGTAGAGCACCACAATAGTGAGGATCCAATTGAATCAATGATGTTTATTGCATCTGCCATAGTCACAAATTCAACTCTTACTGTTAAACGATGTCCAATTGACTTCCTTAAGGTTGAACTCCTAAAACTAGAAAAAATGGGGGTTAAAATGAAGCGATCAAAAGTATATAAATCAAAAAATAAACACACAGATTTAGTTGATATTACAGTCAAAGAATCAGGCGATCTTGTTGCTTTGAGCGATAAAATACATGCTCAGCCGTACCCTGGAATCAATACCGATAATTTGCCGTTCTTTGTCCCAGTCGCAATGGTAGCAAAAGGTACCACCCTTATTCATGATTGGATGTGGGAAAACAGAGCAATCTATTTTACACAGCTAAATAGACTCGGGGCTTCTGTGCGCCTGGCTGATCAACACCGAGTACTTGTTGAGGGTGGTCAAAAAATGTATGCGGGTGAAATTGTTTGCCCTCCTGCATTACGACCATCAACAATGATTTTAGTGGCAATGCTTGGAATCGAAGGACGATCAATATTACGTAATGTGTACTCAATTAAACGCGGATACGAGAATATTGTTGAACGTTTAAACTCAATCGGAGCAAATATTGAAGTTGTTAAGGAGATATAACTTTCATATTTAAAAAGCGAGCCATATGGTTCGCTTTTTAACTTATTTTTTATTAAGTTATATAAATAGAAAGATTATATTTAAGATAAACAAGGTAAATATATGAAGAAAAGTTTCTTTGAGAGATTATACTTTTAAGGAATAAAAAATTATATATATTAATATATAATCTAATTGTCAATATGTTCTCACTAACCTCTCTCTAGGGTAGTATAGAAATTATGCAACTTCTCCAAGTCATCCCTATAACTAAATCTATTGATACTGAGGTACTTACGTATTTTTCAGTTAAAGATGCTAATCCTGGACAACTCGTTACTGTACCCCTACGAAAGAAAGAGATCAAAGCAATTGTTGTACACGCTGAACCCGTAATAAATATGAAAACTCAATTACGTGGTGCGAATTATCAAATTCGTAATGTTATTGCGATTCATAATGAGCAAGTTTTTTCAGCTGCTTTCTTAAGAACCTGTAATAATTTAAAAAACTTTTACGCTACAACAACAGGTCGAATAATTAATCAGCTCAGCCCAAGTTTTGTTACTAAAAATATTGAGGAGTGGAAATATACACCAAAAAAGTCCTCGGCAAATACTGTCTTTAGTCAAAAAATTCTTCAAAGAAATAAAATTGATAGAATAAGTTTTTATAAAACATTAATACGTGAAAAGATGCTACGAAAAGAATCTCTTCATATCATTTGCCCAACCATTCAATCAACCAAAACACTTTTTTTGGAGCTTGAAAAAAATAATCACGAGCATTGTTTTTTGTTACATAGTGGTCTCACTAAGAAAAAGTATAAAGAAACCTATGTAACTATCCTTGCTCGAGAAAAGTCATCCATCGTTATTAGTACCCCAGGGTTTCTTGATATTCCACTAGAGCATAAATCTACCATTATTATTGAAGAAGAATCTTCTGAACACTATAGAACGATATCATCTCCGTATATTGACTTGAGGGTATGTATATCCCAGCAGGCACAAGAGCAATCAATTGAATGTATTTGGGCAGATAGTATTCTACGACCGGAAACGTGGCACCTGAGTATTACAAACAAAGCAGAATGTATTTCACCTTGGAATAAAAAAGTTTTCAAACCAGAAGATATACAAATAATTACTCAACATATAAAAAAACCAGGTAAACAAACCGATCAAGAGCGTATCAGTGAACTGAATGAGAAGAGAAAATTTAGCCCACTTTCAAAAGAAGCTCTAGTAGCTATTACTACAGGTGTACAAAAAAATGAAAAAATATTCCTTTTTGTTCACAAAAAAAGTTTAGCACCAAGTATCGTTTGTAATGACTGCGGGAATGTCGCTCGATCAAGTGAATCAGGTCACCCCTTCTCGCTCTATATAAAAACAAACAAAAAAACACGGGTCAAAGAACGGATCTTTATTTGCCACACGACTGGAGAAACTATTCCTGCGTTTGATTCTTGTCAATTTTGTAATAGTTGGAATATAAATAACTTGGGTATAGGTACAGAAAGTGTTTTTCAAGAAATCCAAAATTACTTTCCAAAAATAGAAACATATATTATAGATAGCGCTCACGCAAAAACAAAAAAATCACTTCGGGAAATTACCGATAAGTACAATTCAACTCAAAAAGCAATAATTATTATTGGTACGCAAAAAGCAATCCCGGAAATATCCACAATAGATAGAGTCATCGTAGTATCTCTGGATTCTTACTTTGCTCGAATGAGTCATACTATCCATCCCCAAGTGCTCTCGCTCTTATCACAACTTAATGAAAAAACAGTCCAACCATTACTGTTACAGTCACGAAATATTCTTGAGGAATCTCTCCCCATCTTATCTAACGGATTATACAGCGCGTACCTTGAACAAGAGTTAAAAGAACGTGATGAATTTAACTACCCCCCTTTTAAAACACTTATACGTATTAAACGATTTGCTAATAAAGAGTATGCGCAAAAAGAATACACCTCGCTCTATGGACTGTTTAGTAAATATGATCCGCAAATAATAATGAGACCTGGAACTAAAAAAGGAATTATTGAATTTGTGACTCTTCTAAGTATTGATACAAAATCATGGAATACTGAATTCCAAGATGTAGAATTGTGGAACCTATTGCGTAATTTCAGTAGAACCACGGAAGTACACATTAACCCAAAGGATCTCGTTTAAAGGCTTGAATAATTACGAGTACATGATAGTATTATCCGTATATGGCGACAAATGTAGATATTAAAAAGACAAAAAATGACAACAATCTTGGCCTTCTTCGAAAATTCTCTCGAAAGGTTAAAATTTCAGGGGTTCTTCAAAAGAAACGATCTCTTCGATATTTCGATCGAAACGACTCTGACTTCAAAAAGAAAACTAATGCTCTGACTAAAATTATCAAAAGAGGAGAATATGAGTACAAAGAAAAAATGGGACTCCTTAAGCCTAAAAAAGGACGACGACGATAAATTATGGAAACTGCTGAATACAATAATTTAACAATTATTCGGCGAACAAAAGGCGGGATTCCAATCCTGCCTTTTGTGTTGATAAAAGAAGCTATACTTGGTGCAGAGTACGAGCTCTCTTTGGTTTTCCCAACACAAGATGAATCAATAGATCTTCATAAAACATGGAAAAAAAAGAATGGTCCGGTGAACACCCTGGCTTTTCCACTCGATGATGAATTTGGAGAAATAATAATAACACTTTCTCAAGCACGAAAAGAAGCACCTAAATATGAACGGAATTATAGCGATCATTTAGTATTTCTTTTCATCCACAGTTGCCTTCATTTGAAAGGTATGACACATGGTGCTAAAATGGAAAAACAAGAACGTTTTTTCTACAAGCAATTTAGTAAAAACTAAGACCCTTTTAATTATAAAATATGAACAACGATCATCTCATTGGAATAGACATTGGTACCTCTGCAATAAAACTCGTTATAACCGAGCCGTCTGCATCAAACCAATTACCTAAAATACTTCATGCTGTAGAATCTCCTGCGCATGGTTTTCGCCATGGATACATCGTTGATCAAGAAAAGGCAACAGAGTCCTTAGCGCTCCTTATTACAAAAGCTGAACGAGAATACAAAGAAAAAATTATCAAAGCTCGTTTTTCTATCGGCGGTGTGGGGCTTTGTTCACAGTATGTGAGAACTTCAGTAGATATCACTAAAAAAAATAATGAAATCTCTGAAAAAAATGTAGAGGAGGTTATTCTAAAATCAGAAGAACTATTTGTTAATAAATACCCAAATAAAAAAATACTTCATATTATCCCCGTTAAGTACCGAGTAGACGGACGGGATGTACTAGGGACACCAATTGGAATGTACGGAAATACTATTGAGGTAAAAGTTATTTTTATCACAATACTAGAACATCACTACGATGCCTTGATTTCTGTTATTCAAAAAAATAATTTAGGAGTTATCGATGTTATCGCTAGCCCTATTGCAGATGCGGCCGCAGCCGCAGATTATAAACAAAAGACGCAAGGATGCATGGTTACGAATATCGGTGCAGAAACGACATCCATTGCAACATTTGAAAATAGTATTATTACGTCTTTGGATATTCTAGCTATTGGGTCAAACGATATCACTAATGATATCGCACTAGGGTTACAAATCCCTTTAGAGGAAGCTGATGAAATAAAAAAAGGGAGAAAGAATGACCAACCAAAAAGAAAAGTAGAAGAAATAATATATGCACGGATTTCAGATATTCTTGAGCTGGCTGATAGACATTTAAATAAAATAAAAAAGAATCGTCTTCTTCCTGCAGGAATAATCTTTACCGGTGGAGGTGCTCATTTGGAACATATTAATGAATATGCCAAAGAGGAACTTAAACTTCCCTCTGAATCATTGACACTATTCAAAACATCTAAAAAAACAAAGAGACAATTGCAAGTTCCAAATCAATTTTCAATCGCATACGGACTATGCGTGAGTAAACGTGGACATCAACATTTTTCATCAAAAGCTTTATCAATAAAGAATATCAAACGATCACTTGACTATTGGTTTAACCAAATAATGCCTTAAAGATTTTAAATGCTTACAAAGGTCTTGCAGTAGTAAGCTATTTTGCTAGAATAAAGCTATCGATTAATTTATATTACCTATACTATTATGCCAAAAATTAACCCAGAAATTGAAACATTCGCACGGATCAAAGTAATCGGTGTTGGAGGAGGAGGAACAAATGCTGTTAATCATATGATTGACGCTAAAATCACAGGAGTTGAATTTATTGCGGTAAACACAGATACCCAAGACCTTCATCACTCACATGCTACAAAAAAAATACATATCGGAAAAAACCTTACCAAAGGTTTAGGTTCAGGGATGAACCCAGAAATTGGACAGGCAGCAGCAGAAGAAACTAAAGCAGAAATCCAAGAAGCCATGAAAGGAGCCGACATGGTCTTTGTGGCTGCTGGTATGGGAGGTGGAACAGGTACAGGAGCCTCTCCTGTTGTTGCTCGAACATCAAAAGAACAAGGAATCCTTACCATAGGAGTAGTTACAAAACCTTTTGCCTTTGAAGGAGAACAACGACGACGCATTGCAGAAGCAGGTATTGAAGCTCTGGAAAAAGAGGTTGATGCCTTGATTACTATTCCAAACGATCGATTACTTTCTATTGCTGGAGACGATATGAGTTTTAAAGAAGCATTCGATATTTCAGACGATATTTTAAAACAAGCGGTTGAAGGAATTTCTGAATTGATTACCACTCCAGGTATTATCAATATTGATTATGCTGACATTCAAACAACCCTATCTGACACTGGTGCTGCATTTATGGGTATTGGACGTGCATCTGGTGAAAACCGAGGTAAAGACGCTGCACTTGAGGCAATTAACTCTCCTCTATTAGATATTGCTATTGATGGAGCAAAAGGTGTTCTCTTTGCTATCTCTGGTGGAGACGATCTGACTATGAACGAAGTAAACGAAATTGCATCAATCATTACTGAATCTATTGATTCAACTGCTCGAGTTATTTTTGGAACAATTCGGGATAATAAACTAAAAAATGGTGAAATCAAGGTTACCGTAATTGCTACAGGTTTTGATGGCGTACAGACAAAAAAACCAGCATTTAATGCATTCAAAAAAAATGAAACAGAACCAATGCCTTCTGAGGAAAAACCACTAAAAAATAACATTAAGAAGGAAACTGAAGAAATAGAAGAAATAGAAGAAATTGATGACAATGAAGAAGACTGGTCAGCGGTACCAGCATTCTTGCGTCGAGGAGGAAGGAAGTAGTAAAAAAGACACAATATTGTGTCTTTTTTTTGTAAATGAAGAATTAAATATGATATGATAAACATTATGTACGACATAAATACTATAATTTTACCTGTGCGTCCACAAACCGATACCTGTATTGCAATATATTTACTTGTACGCTATGGAGGTGAAACATTCAACATATCTGACCTGAAAATTGAAATGAATCCTAACTCTCCTGATGTCTCTGATATAGAATTATGGAAACAAGGAACTATTGCTATTGATACTGGTAAGGGAATCTTTGATCACCATAATCAATCAGAAAAAACTACCGTTGCAAAACTTGTTGCAGAGTACCTCGAAATAACGGAAGATCAATCAATAATAAAACTACTAGAACTTGCTGAACGTGATGATTTTTACGGTAAGGGAACAATTTCAAAAGACCCACTTGATAGGGCTTTTGGTCTTCCGGGGCTACTTACATGTCTCAATAAAACGTATTCAGATAATCCAACCCATGTTGTACAAAATATTATTCCCTTACTGGCTGCACATCATCATGAAGAAGAGCAACGTACAAAAGTAATTCCTGCTTTAGTTGAACAACTGAAATTAGAAAATAAAATAAATACGTTTATAATTAAACAACGAAAAAAGAACCTTAGTGTTATTATCGTTGAGACAAATATTCCAACCATTGCTGGGTTCCTACGCTCGAAAATAGGTGGTGCGTATGATGTCGTTTTACAGTTACAAGAAACAGGTCACGCAAACATACTTACGAGACCAACAAAACGAATTGATCTGCGTAGTCTCACTCACAGAATTAGAACAATGGAATTAAGTAACCTTCAAATTGAACATAAATATTCAGATAAAGATTTAGCACAGTATGGGAAAATTCCTGAATTACAGCAATGGTACTATGATACAGCTACCAACACTATCCAAAATGGAGGTGTTAATCCAGACGGCGTAAGTGCAACGACTATCAGTAAGGAACAATTCATAGAAGTATTAAATGAAGGGCTTTCAGAGTTAACCTGGTCCCCTATTCCCAAAGAATCTCAAAGCAATAAAATAAATACTTTAAGAATTAAATCACAAAAAAATACGTCTAAAAAAAACGATGACTTTTCATTTGATTTAGCTACATTAATTAAACAAGCTCGAGAGTCCCAGTAGACCATTAGAAATACCCAAGTAATTTAAATTACTTGGGTATTATTCTATGGTAAGCAATTTTAATTAAAATTGCTTTACATTTGTATACCAACCTTGCGGATTTTCATACCCTCCCCATCCTTCTAATTGGTTTTTTGTAAACTTTACTGACCCAGTTAACTTAACTAACTGTGGAATTAATGTACCCCATATAACTACATTGCTATGAGTTACATTATCTGCACCAGGAGTATCCTTACGGATTATTTGTAAGGAAACTTTTACTCTTTCACCTTTTTCTAAGCATTTTAGTGAATCCTTACTTTTAGCAAGTAAGGTAAAGTTAATATAACGCTTATACCCTGTTTTGATGACATAACATCTTCTAAACAAACCATTAGGTAATTTTTTAACTTTATCCATTTCACCTGTCCAAAGATAGCAAGATTTAACTGATTCTACCTCATGATAATCCGATACGGGCTTATTTAGATTTGATGTTTTGTAATTTGCCTTACTTGTTCCCTGTTCTTTAATTTCTAACTTTGCCATTTCTTAAATTTTTTGTGTCTCTTGTCAGGTTTCGACATTACCTTGCTTACAAAATTATAAGACTTATTTAATCTGTTTGTAATATACACTGTATTATATATTATGTCAAGTAAAAGACCCACTAGAATATAGTGGGTCTGAATGAGTATTTTATTTTACAGGTAAACTTCGTACCATTTGCTTTGCGTGTTTGACTGCTGCTTCATATGACTTATATGTACCTAAGAATCCTTTGTAATGAAGATACTTTTGATCTAGATGTTTTGATATTGTTAATATCCTAGTATCTCGAACCATAATATTATACATGGTCTTGTCATCCTTATTTGGCAACAATAACAAATAAACACCATCTTCTTCTGCAAGATCTTGCCAGTCAATCACAAAACGATCTCCTGGTTTCATGATGGCAATTTTACCACTAGATACACGTTCAAAATTTGGCCATTTTTTTTGAGTCTTAATGGTGTTATGTGCGGTATGAATATACCCCTTTAGCATAAGCATAATCAGCTCTCGAGCCTTTTCAAAACCAGCTTCTCCATATCCATTATAATTTCTAATAACAGCGGTAAAACCTGCAGTTTCCGTCCGTCTATCACGTAAACCACGATCTAAGTCAGAGATATATTTAAATAACTTTCTGGACATGTGTTCAACAAATATTTGTTTATCTTCGCACCAATATCTTAAAACTAACATATTTGTAGCTTCAAGATCTGGGTCTTGATGATGATCAAAATTTCCTAGTTCTGGTTGGTAACGTTCCCCTATATCTAAAATAAGTATAGTTGGATCGTAAAATTCTTCATCTGTGATATTTCCACGTTTTCTACGCTCTATTGGAGCATCAAATTGAATAACTTTCAGAACACGGCCTAGTGCATCTGATGATAATTCATCTGTATGGAACTTACCATTATGAGTAATTACTAATTTATATTTCATTGTCTGATAATTTAAAAGTTACCAAGATAGACACAAAAACTACCTACATTAGTAACTCTTAAATTTGTATTTTATATGTATAATATCATTTTTTCCTTTTTTGTCAATATCTATACACTACTTTGTGCTGATATATACTAGGGTGATACTATTTAATTAGTTATTAATAACACATAATCAAAAATAATCATTATGTACGATCTTATAATCATTGGAGCTGGACCTGCAGGAACAGCGGCTGGAGTCTACGCGGCTCGTAAAAAATTAAAAACACTCCTTATTGCAGAAGAATTTGGAGGTCAATCAGTGGTATCTGAAACCATTTACAACTGGATTGGAAGTCCCGAGATAGGGGGACGTGAACTCGCTGTATCTTTTAAGGCCCACCTAGAATACTATGAAGATGGCGAGACTCTTACACTAATGACTGGGACTCGAGCAAAAGAAATCTTAAAAAATGATGATAGCACATTCACGGTGACTAATAATAACGGGAAAGAATTTCACACAAAAACTATTTTCATTGCAACGGGCTCAGTACGTCGTAAGTTACCCGCCAAAGGTGCTGAAAGACTTGAGCACAAAGGGCTCACCTATTGCGCCTCATGTGACGGACCATTGTTTTCTGATATGGATGTTGTTGTTATTGGAGGGGGAAATGCCGGATTTGAATCAGCTGCACAGTTATTGGCCTATTGTAAGTCAGTAACTTTGTTGCAACGTAGCGGTGAATACCGAGCTGACCCAATCACTGTTGAAAAAGTTCTTGCAAATGAAAAAATGACCGGGATATTAAATGCGAGTAGTCTTGAAGTAACTGGAGAAAACTTTGTGGATGGACTTATCTATGAAGATCTTGTTACCAAAGAACAACACACACTAAAAGTGAAAGGTGTGTTTGTTGAGATTGGTCAGTTACCAAATTCTGGAATTGTGAGAAATCTAGTTGAGTTGAATCAACACAATCAAATTATTGCAGACCCCTATACTCAGAAAACTTCAGTTGAAGGGATCTGGGCAGCAGGAGATGTCACCGACGTAAAATATCATCAAAATAATATTTCAGCAGGAGATGCAGTAAAGGCACTTGAAGATATTTATATTTATCTTCACGCATAAAATAAAAACTAGTCAGAGCTAGTTTTTATTTTAGTTAATAATTACATGAATAGCATTTGCTATATCACTAGTATAAGTTTTAAATTGAATAACCTGTGCGCAGAGGTCTTTTGGTACCTCATCAGCATCAACAAAGAGATAGAATTCTTTGTTTTGGATTTGAATATTGTTCAATCTAAAGTTCTCTACATTATATTCTATATTTTCTCTGTCTTCTTCTTTTGTTTTATTAAGAAGCGTACAGTCTGCAATAGTTTTGTTTCCTGTAAAATTCTTAAGATAATAAAAACCAAGTGTAAAAGGTTTTACTACGGTATCTTTTACGTAATTAGTAAATGAATTAAATGACTTAGAGGTAGTGGCAACTTGAGCTTTTGATTCACCACTCTCTCTATTTGATTCTTCGCTTGAGAATGATTCAGTCAAAGGATGGTCTATGACTACTTCCTTGCCATCAATAATCTCTACCCGCTCAGTGGTTTCTGGAATATTCCTATCTTTATTATTAATTAAAGAGAAAAGGGTACCTACCAAAATTACTAATGCTAGGATGGTAATAATCATATTAATTGATTTATTCATATATATTTAATATACAATGAATTATAATGAAAGCAATAATTAAATCACCTCACACAAGGTGTTTTTATATAGGTCAAATCTAAATAACAAGGTTAATGATTTTTCCTGGAACATGAATAAATTTTCTTACTTCATTACCGTCTGTCCATTTTTTAACATCCTCCATCTCAAGAACTCTAGATTGCAAATCGTCTTTACTTTCACCTTCTTCAATGACAATCTGCGCACGAACCTTTCCGTTTATTTGAATTGGTAATGCTTTCATTGATGTATCTAGAGTATTATTAAATTTTGGCCAATCTGATATATGAATAGATTCAGTATTATTTTGCATCCACAACTCTTCAGTCATGTGAGGTGCATATGGAGCAAGCAGTCTAAGTAGGACCTCATATGACTCCATGGAAATTCCAGATGATTTTTCTGCTTTTTTTACGTAAATCATCATTGCAGAAATGGCAGTGTTGAACTTTAGTCGATGAGTATCCACATTAACCTTATGAGTCATTTCATATAAATCAGACCTAGTTCTTTCAGATTCATCTTCAAGTGAAATAATTTTATTCTGCAAGCGCCAAACACGCTCCAAGAAACGCTTTATTCCTACAACTCCATTCGGATCCCATGGATAATTCCCTGGTTCGTTAAATGGACCAATGAATGCGAGATACATGCGAACTGTATCTGCACCAACATGCGCTACCACTTCGTCTGGATCAATAACATTACCTTTTGATTTAGACATCTTTGTTCCGTCTGTCCCAAGAATAAGACCTCGGTTTAATCGTGCCTTATAAGGTTCATTTGCTGTAACAAGTCCAATCTTATGTAGAGCTTTTACCCAGAATCGACTATACAGAAGGTGCATAGTTGTATGTTCTGCTCCCCCAAAATACATATCAACTGGCAACCAAGATTTCAATGATTCTTGTGATGCAAATTCTGTTTCATTCTTGTTATCTAAATAGCGATAGAAATACCATGATGAATCAACAAAGGTATCCATAGTATCAACTTCTGGAACCCAACCTTCTCCAAATATTTCCACAGTTCGTTTTTTTAGTTCTTCTGATCGTGCGAGTGGTGATGTTCCATCAGGGGTGAAGTCTACGTCTGTAGGTAATATCCATGGTAAATGTTCATCAGGAACTGCATGAGCATTGCCTTTTGGGTCATACACAATTGGAATTGGTGTTCCCCAGTATCGCTGACGAGAAATTCCCCAATCACGTAATCGATAGGTTTTGGTAATTTTACCACCGACTATCTCAGTTATTATTTTTCGCGCTTCTTCTGAGGTTTTTCCATTTACCTGAGCTGCAGAATTAATAAGTTTTCCCTCTTGAGAACACGAAAAACGTTTTCCCTTTGGAAGATCACCATCACCTACAGTTCCAAGTAAATCATACATAACATTCCACTCTTCATTAATTTGGTCTTGGGTTCCCTTAATTTTGGTCGTTCCTGCAGCCAAAATAAAGGTATTCTCACCTGAAGTAATGAGTGGTTTTGAACGGCCAACTTCACCAGCAGAAGGTAAACAAACAAATTTAAAAGGTAAATCGTATTTAATAGCAAATTCTGCATCACGTTCGTCATGAGCAGGAACCGCCATCACGGCACCTGTTCCGAAATGAGCTAACACATAGTCAGCAATCCACACAGATACCGGCTTATTTGTAGCCGGGTTTATTGCCAATATTCCTTTTAATTGAACTCCTGTTTTTTCCTTTGTTTGTTGACGGTCAAGATCTGATTTCTTTTCGACTTCTTTTAGATATGTTTCAACCTCATCCCAGTTCGTAATTTGAGATTGTAGATTATGAACCATCTGATTTTCTGGAGCCAGAACTACATATGTTGCTCCAAATAATGTATCTGCACGAGTTGTGAAAACTTGTATAGAATCTGTAGCATCTTGCTCTTTAATATTAAATGAAATTAAAGAGCCTTCTTTTCTTCCAATCCATTCTCGTTGTGCAGCCTTGATTGAGTGATCCCAATCTAGAGTATCCAAATCATCATGAAGAGCATCTGCAAATTCTGTAATCTTGAGCATCCATTGTGCCATGTCTTTTTGAATAACATCCTTTCCGCAACGTTCGCATTCTCCGGCAACAACTTGTTCATTTGCCAAAACTGTTTTGCACGATTCGCACCAGTTAGTTTTTGTAACATCTTTGTATACAAGATCACTTTTAAAAAACTCATTGAACATCCACTGTGTCCAACGATAGTATTCTGGATCTGATGTTGTAAGACTTCGGTCCCAATCAAACATTGCACCCATGGAACGCAGTTGAGTTTTCATATATTCCATGTTCTCATAGGTCCATTTTTGAGGATCTAGTCCTCGTTTGATTGCAGCGTTTTCTGCAGGAAGTCCAAATGAATCAAATCCCATAGGGTACAAAACATTGTAACCGGACATGCGTTTATAGCGTGCATAAATGTCAGGTACCGCAAAAGCATACCAATGACCAACATGAAGATTTCCTGATGGATAAGAAAATTCCGATAGAGTATAGAAATTTTGCCTTCCCTCTACATTATCAAGTACTTTGTAGATATTATTTTCCTGCCAGTATTGTTGCCATTTTTTTTCAATATCTGATGGATTGTATTCGTTTTGTTGCATCTCTCTATAGTACAGGAATGGTTATTTTTTTCAAAAATAACTTTTTTGTGAGAAGTGTTTTACCCTTAAATCAATAATGTAATTGCAAGCTTTCTATTAACGGTTGGGGTCTTTTATTATTAGCTAAAACAGGTACATTACTATTATGCATCCTAATAGTGTAAAAATTACTTCATTCGCACCTACCGGTCACGGAATTACTGAGAAAGGTTGGTATGTCCTTGGAGCATTCCCTGGTGAAACTATCAAGGCCCAAATATACAAAGAAGCAGAAGGTATTATTTATGCAGAGTTACTCAGTATTGTTGATGCATCCCCACATCGAACATTTATACCCACAGAATCACCATTTTTTGACCCTAATGCACCTTGGCAGTATCTTGATCAAGAGCATGAAAATAATGAAAAATTATCTTTGGTTAAAAATATTTATAACCAAATAGACATAAAAATTAAATCAGATATTTTAAAGCCAGGGTCTCTATCAAATCATTATCGAAACAAGGCAGCTTATGCCTTTACGTATGATCAAAATAAAAAAATATCATTTACCCTCTTTACTCGAGGTATTGCAAAATCAGGTAAAATTACTCAATTAGAAAATATTCTTGTTCATCCTATTATTAATAAAATTGGAAAACAATTTCTTCATTTTTTTAATCAGAAAAGTGTAAATATTAAAACACTTAAATACCTGACATTGCGATACTCCTATCACACCAATACAGTTGTTGCTCAAATACTGGTCACTGAAACAAGTCGAAAAAAATTACCTTGGAAAAAATCTGAACTAGAAAAATTAACCCAACAACACCCAGAACTTCAAGGTATTATTGTCTCTCATTCAACGTACGGAAATCGTAGCTCAGCCACAACCAAAGATTTCTATATTACTGGAAACATAGAAATTACTGAAAAAATTCTTGAAAAAAAATATCTATACCATCCAACACAATTTTTTCAAATCTACCCTGATGCTTTTGCTCAGATATTGCAGGACTGCGAGACGATTATTGAAAACATACCAAACCACAAAGATTATGAGCTCTTAGATTTTTTTGCTGGAATTGGGATTATAGGACTTCATATGGCCTATCTAGTACAAAGTGTGCATGGAGTAGAACAAAGCCGTCTAGCAGGCAAATACGCACGTAAAAACGCCAAAAACAATGCTATAGAAAACTTTAGATTCTCTGAATCTAACGTTGACCAAGCTCTTGATTATATTAATGAAAATCAAATACTTATTGTTGATCCTGCACGCAGTGGTCTTACCAAAAAATCACTAGAGAAAATTATTGAATTTCAACCTGCATATATTATTTATATTTCATGTAATCCAGAAACTCAAGCAGAAAATTATTATGAATTAAAAGATTATTATGATATTACATGGTCACGAGTATATAACTTATTTCCAAAAACCCCTCATATTGAACATGTGATCTTTCTCACAAAAAAAGCAAAGTAATTTTGGCTTTTAGCTTATTTGAATTTTAACGAAGCTTTAATAAATTCATTGAACAGAGGATGCGGTTCTAACGGTCGTGCCTTGCATTCAGGATGGAACTGAACCGCAATAAAATAAGGATGTTTTTTTTGATCAAGTTCAATAATTTCTGGAAGCATTCCATCTGGAGAAGTTGCTGAAATGATAAATCCTTTTTTAGCAAATACGGCCTCGTATTGATTTGTAACCAGCTCATAACGATGTCGATGACGCTCGTTGATAATATTAGATTTATAGATTTTTCTTGCAAGAGTAGCTTTTTTTAAATGAGCAGTGTACAGACCAAGTCGCATTGACCCACCATAATCTCCTTTTTTCAATTTTTCTTTTTGTTCTAATAAAATATCAACAATTGGAAATGGTGTTTTTATATTCGATTCAGTACTATGAGCATCAGTCATCATGAGTACATTACGAGCAAATTCAACCGACGCCATTTGCATACCTAAACAAATTCCAAAAAAAGGAATTTTTTTTGTACGAGCGTATTCTATAACATTAATCTTACCTTCTATCCCTGATGTTCCAAAACCGCCAGGTACTAATATCCCCGAGTATCTTTTGAGTTCTTTTATCTTATTTTTTCCAGATGCACCTTCAAAATCTTGAGCTTGTAACCAATCAATGCTTACCTTAATACCAGTATGTGCACCAGAAAATTTTAGAGCTTCAATAACTGAGACGTAGGCATCAGATAGTACAAAATCGCCGGTGTTAAAATATTTACCAACAACAGCAATAAGTATTTCTTCTTTGTGGTTTTTGGTTTTTCGTACAAATCTATTCCATCCTAATTTATTTTTCTTTGCAGATTCATTTTTACGCGTCTTTAGCTGTAATTTTTTTAAAAGTTTAACATCTAATTCTTCACCCAGAAAATAATCAGGAAGATCGTAAATACTCTCTAAATTTGGAGCCGAAATAATATCATCCTCATGCAGCATTGATGCGGTAGCTATTTTTTTCTTGCGCTTGGTATCCATTGCGCATGGACTCCGACCAACAATAATATCTGGGAATACTCCTGATTCTTGAAGTATTCTGACTGCTTGTTGCGTAGGTTTTGTTTTCATTTCACCAAGGGTATTAGGAACTGGTAAATATGAAACAAGAACAAAGGCAACATCATTAGGATTCTGACGTTTCATCATTCTTGCAGCCTCTAAAAATAAAATATTTTCATATTCACCAACGGTACCTCCAATTTCAACTATAGTAATATCAGCAGATTCTTTTGTATTAGATCGCTTAATTTGATTAATCACTTCCATTGGTACATGTGGAACAACTGAAACAGTTTTACCTTTATATCCAAGTGATCGCTCTTTACTAATAACTTTGTGATATATTGAACCCGTCGTCATGTAAGAATCTCGCGTCAACGATGTATTTAAAAAGCGTTCATAATTTCCCATATCTTGATCGGTTTCATACCCATCCTCAAGAATAAATGTTTCTCCATGTTCAGCTGGATTCATCGTTCCAGCATCAACATTTACATAAGGATCAATTTTTACTGCGGAAACCTTATACCCAGAAAACTGAAGAATTTTTCCAATTGAGGATGCCGTTATTCCCTTTCCTACACCTGACATGACTCCTCCGACAACGAATATGTATTTTTTGTTTTTATTTTTTTTCATAACTTTAAAAGAAAAAGCAGAGTCGTTAAAACTCTGCTTTTTATATTTGCACTGATGGAATTATCAGTTTTTTCTTCATTATTTTATTATATCAGAAAATATCATTAAGTATTAACTATTTTTTATCATTAAGCATAGTAGCAACCCCTCTTGCTGCCTCTAAAATTTCAACCGGCAGCATCCAGATAGTCGTATTTGACTGATCAGATGACAAATCATTAATAGCTTGAAGTGTTCGTAAATGCATGGCCCCTGGCATTGTATTTAATGTTTTAGCTGCTTCAGCTAAATTATGTGCAGCTTCTTTATCACCTTGGGCTTTTATAATTACAGCTCGTTTTTCACGCTCGGCCTCTGCTTCTTTTGAAATAGTTCTCTTTAGATTGTCAGGAATAATCACATCTTTTAATTCAAGCATCTCAACATCAATTCCCCATGGATCAGTTTTAACATCAAGTCCTATCTTAATAGTTTCTGCAATTTCATTCCGTTTTTGGAGTAACTCGTCAAGCGTTCTCTCTCCTACAGAGTTTCTCATACTTGTTTGTGCTAACTGAGATACAGCATATCGAAAGTCCTCAACCTCAATAATCGATTTTGGAGCATCTTTAATTTTATAATATACCACAGCGTTAATTTGAACTGGAATATTGTCACGTGTAATTACTTCTTGATTGGGTACATCTACTGTTTTAGTACGAATATCTACTTTGTACATTTTTTGTATTACTGGAATAATTGGTCGCCAACCTGGCATACGCGTTCCGGTGAATTTACCCATAGTAAAGACAACTCCACGTTGATATTGATTAATTTGTTTAATAATTGAAAAGAATAAAACTAAGGCAATTGCGATAATATAAGAGATCATAATAATATATAGTAATAACGATTAAGTAACTAGAGTATATCATATTGTTGCTTTTGATTTATTATTTTGTTCTTCGTGTGTATAATTATAAGTATGAAAAAGAATAGTACTGATATTAATGAAATCTATGGCTTAATGAGGATTACTCCTACTGAAAAAGAGAAGGTACTTCTTCAAAGGGCTTATGACGCTGCCTTTGAAGCTCACAAACCTCAGAAACGCGCTAGTGGTGAACCCTATTTTAAGCATGTATTTGCAACGGCACGAAATTTAGCTGAATATGGTCTCGATACAGTAACTATCGCGGCTGGTTTTCTTCATGACACTATAGAAGACACTCCTGTCACAGAAAAAGAAATTCAAGAACAATTTGGGGATGAAATTGTCTTTCTGGTAAACGGTGTGACAAAACTAGGAACCTTGAAATATCAAGGTAAAAAACGTCACGTTGAATCACTCCGTAAATTTTTTATTGCGACTGCAGAAGATTATCGTGTGGTAATAATAAAACTTGCTGATCGCCTACATAACGCTCAAACTCTAGAATTTGTTAAGCCTGAAAAACAAAAACGTATTGCACTTGAAACTATTGATATTTATGCGCCGCTTGCTTATCGATTAGGAATGGGACGTATGGTTGGTCAGTTGCAAGATGCGGCATTTCCTTTTGCTTATCCTGCTGAGGCAAAAATGGTAGACGATCTTATGAAGCAAAAGAAGAAATTGAATGAGAAATATCTTAAAAAAGTATGGCGTTCAATGAAAACAGAAATGGCAAAACATAAGATACAAGATATCACTACTCACCAACGCGTAAAAGGCCGCTACAGTCTTTGGAAAAAACTCCAACGAAAGCAGATGGATATTGAACAGATGTACGATATTGTGGCGCTTCGTGTTGTTGTTCCTACTATCGATGATTGCTATCGAGTACTTGGTATTATCCATTCAATGTGGAGACCTCTTCCTGGGCGAATTAAAGACTATATTGCTCTTCCTAAGGTCAATGGTTATCAGTCAATTCACACGACAATATTCACCGGTGATGGTGGTATTGCAGAAATTCAAGTCAGAACAAATGAGATGCATGAGTTTGCAGAATATGGATTTGCCTCCCATCATGTCTATAAACAACGAGGTTCAACCGTGACCGATAAACATTCATTACAATGGCTCAAAGACCTCAAGGACCTAAAGACATCAGAAAAAGATACGGATAAAGAATTTCTTAAGGGGTTAAAAACTGATTTATTTGAAGATCGAATTTTTGTATTTACACCTACGGGTGATGTTCTAGATCTTCCAAAAGATGCATCGGTTATTGACTTTGCCTATGCCATTCATAGTGAAATAGGAAACAAAGCTCAGTCATCAAAGGTTAATGGAAAACACTCTGCTCTAAAAAAAATATTACACAGTGGTGATATTGTCGAGATACAGACAATAAAAAGTGGTGTTCCCTCAAGTAAGTGGTTACTTTATGCAAAGACAAGTATGGCTCGTAAGCATATAGAAAAATATATGAAAGAAAATAGTCTTTGGAATAAATTTTTTACATAGAGCTAGAATCAAGTAATTATATCTAACTTATTTGGAGTTGTGTTCAGAAACATAAGTTTACTTTTTCTTTGAACACAAAGATAGTTAATATATAATACATCTAAAAAAACACTCATGTAAGTGTTTTTTTAGATAATACAAATTATAATTACTACCCAAATAATCTACCAAAGAATCCTTTTTTTCTTGGTTGTTGATATTCTTGCTGAGTCGCATACGATTGATTAACATCAGGTTGTTGATATTGTTGGTATTGTTGTTGTGCTTGGTCTGATTGAATAGGAGTTTCTTCTGGCCAACGTGGCGCTTGTGGGGTCTGTTCTAA
The DNA here is from genome assembly GCA_047637555.1 of Crocinitomicaceae bacterium. Lineage (GTDB taxonomy): Bacteria > Patescibacteriota > Minisyncoccia > Phycocordibacterales > UBA1006 > UBA1006. Next base: position 12,870 of record JBLIKX010000002.1, on the reverse strand, counting down.
GGGAAATTGATGTTGGTTAACAGACGAATGGATTTCTTTTTCTCGATATTGTGAGTTTTCAGAGTCTAGAGATGTAGATGCTACTAAGACTTGAGGAATTTTTATCTCACTTGATGGGTTTTCTATTACAACTTCAGGGGCATGTTCAATAGTTTCTACCCCCTGCTCTGGAGCACTATAAAGTGGCTCTGTACTATAATCATGAACGTGATCTTTTATTTCATCTTTTATTTCTATTTTTGAAGCTGAAGCTGAAGCTGAAGCTGTTATCTCCTGATGATACTTTTCAATTTCAGTATGTGGTTTTTTTGTATACTCTGGCAAGCCCTTATGTCGAAGATCGAGACTAGTTTCTTTTTTGTCCACTTCAGGGTCTACATGAGAACTGTTCATTGATATTCCTGTAGATTTTTCTATATCTATCTCTTGTTTACTAAACCCCTCACCTGTCAGGTAATTTTCCATCATACTCTGTTCTCGCTCAACTTTTTGCATTGAACTCAATATTTGTTCAAGATCCTTGATTGTGAAATAATCAATGGTAATTTGACCCCCATTTTCTTTTGCCTCTATATGTACTCGAGTTCCTAGATTCTCTGCGAGTTGCTTTTCATAGCTAAGGATTTTAGGATCTACAATAAATTCCTTTTTTCTAACCTTGTCCTGTGCAATTTTGCGAGCTACCTTCTCAGCATCACGAACGGACATTTTTTTAACCATTATTTCTTTAAATAAGGTCGTCTGCTCTTCTGGACGATCTGTAAGCATCAAAAGTGGACGTGTATGCCCTTCGGTAATGCGACTTTGTAACAACCCTTGCTTTATTTCGTCAGGAAGAGAGAGAAGTCGCAAGGTATTTGAGACATAAACACGACTTTTTCCCATTTTTTTTCCTATCTCTGCATGAGTTAGCTCAAACTCCTTATAAAGTTGTTCAAAAGCAACTGCACGATCTAGGGGATTAAGATCTTCACGCTGTAAGTTCTCAATAATTGCGAGTTCTAGTTTTACCTTATTATCAGTTTCTTTTCTAATAATAATTGGGACTTGGGCTAATCCTGCAATCTTGGAAGCGCGCAGTCGCCGCTCACCAGCAATTAATTCATAATGAACATCCATCCCATGATTATCTGGGCGTAAAATTTCCTTGCGTGTTACAACCAGTGGTTGAAGCACTCCATACTGACGAATTGAATCGGCAAGATCTTCAAGAGCACGTGGTTCAAACTCTTTTCGAGGTTGATAAGGGTTTGGTTGAATTTTTGATGCTTCTACCCAAAAAATAGAATTGTTTTGATATTCTGACATGATAATATACAGTATATCATAGTCACTTTTCTTATTATAACTTGCACGAAAAATCTCTTTTTAGTAGTATCAAGTCATTGAAGAAAGATGCCGGAGTGGTGGAATTGGTAGACACGTGCGACTCAAAATCGCATGTCTTCGGACGTGCGGGTTCAATTCCCGCCTCCGGCACAAAAAAAGAAAAAACCGTTTATACGGTTTTTTCTTTTAGTTCTTTATTTCCTTTGTTTAGTCTCTATCCAGAACCTCTTCTCTTCCAATAATTTCATCCGAAGCTTCAATATTTTCGCCTTGGATATTTTGAAGATCACGATACATTCGAGGAAGTAAGGTTACAAGAGCAAAATACGCATAAATAGCAAAGGCAAGAACTGCCGCACTAAAGAAGGTGATAATTACTGACGGCCATGCAAGACCCTGAGCTAGTAACATAAATAAGAAAGCAACAAGGGGAATTACGAGGAAATATGTATGAACCCACGCTATGGTGATAAATATTTTCATTTTATATCCAGCAGTCAATCGTCGACTTTCTTTCATCGCGTTAACTGGCCTTATAACTCCATCAGCACCAAGATATATTACAAGCATAAACATATATGACCAAATAATTCCAGGTATGATTAATAAAATTAATCCAGTGATTACAGCGAGAATCATTAAGATATAAGCTCCTAATGCATAGAGAACTTGTCTACTAGTAAAACTAGATAATGTGTCCTTGAATGACGCCTTTCCTGTATCCACAAGATTTAATACAAACTTAATTGTGTATAAACTAACAAAAAATCCAATAAGCTGAGTAATAATTCTAACCAGCCAAGATTCGCCAAAAGTTAATCCGAGTACAACATTAATAAGTACTGAAATAACTACCGTAACAATTATTAAGCCTAGCACCGATTTCCATAAGGTATCTCTATCTTCTCCGGCCTGTTTAATATATAATTTTCCATAATTTTTTTTGTCTAAAAATGTATTTTTCATAGTATAATTATTATATCACCAAATATGAGAAATTACTTTTTATAGAAAAATTTTATCTAAAATTTTTCTATAATACTAATTAACTAGTATGCTTACTTAATAGTCATTACCTTACAACATAGACAAGAAAATATTTTTATTTTATACATTATTTATGCTGTCCTTATTGCTATTAGAATATTGCGATTTTTTTTAAAAAATAAGGATATAAAGTCCAAAAATCAATTATTCCAATAAATAACCTTTATATTATTTAAAATAGTTAATAAACGATGGTGGTGAATAGTTTTCACCTTTAGACTTTGGTTAGGTCTTATTTGCTTTATCTGTATCATATTTACATGGTAGAAAATTTAAAAAAAGATTAGGATTTGTGGTATGTATGGTATTAATACCCTTTATTATTTATCGACAACACTTAATGGACTTCGAGAGAATTATTCAAATAAAAAACACCTTGTTTAAAGGTGTCTTTTATTTTTATATAGAATCAGTATATTTTTAAAACTGAAGAAGAATCAAAAATTTTTCTTATTCTCTTAAGGTTCCTGACGTATCGGGTGTTATAAATTTACCATCCTTATCAACACCAACGGTAAATGTATCGCCGAATGCAGTCTTTGGAAAATTATTACACATTTCAATCCCATCATTAGGACCATCACCCATCCGTGATTCGAGATTAAAGATAAGATAATATGCCTGTCCACTACAGCCATTATTAGACGTGGAACCATAATAACCGTACACAAGGTTTCCAGTAGTAGCAGCCGAGGGGCTAGAGTTGGAGGTATCATTTACAGGATCAACAGGAAGAGTAGTTTCCATGAGGGTATTTAATGTATCCCATGAGCTAGTATGACTTCCTGCCCAAGAATCAGTAGTGGGATATTTTCCATTATCTAAATAATACACCTCAAGAGCTGTTTGGATTGTTCTAATATCAGCAAGACGGTTTGCATCTCGAGCTCGTGCACGAGCATCAGATAAGCTAGCAAGTACTATGGTTGCAAGAACACCGATAATAGCTACTACTACAAGGAGTTCAATAAGGGTGAAGCCTTTTGATTTTTGTATTTTCATATACGAGTATTGTACCTAATATATTAAATAAACTCAAAGAGTAATAAAAATGTTCCACAAAAAAAGGTTGTGCTTTTGTGGGTGTTTTTAGGTTTGATATAATTGATATCAAATTATGGGATATAACAATTCAAAATATACACATTTGAATCATGATAATTACTCAAATTAAAATAAGCTCATCAAGAGATTATTTTAATTCACCTATTTTTTAGAACGCACTATTGGAAAGAAAATAGTATCTCTCAGGTTCTTTTGTTCTGTAAAAAATGCTACTAACCTATCAATTCCCATGCCAAATCCGGTCATAGGCGGCATTCCATGCTCCATAGCTGTAATAAATCGCTCATCAACCTCCATAGCTTCTGCATCTCCGTTTTCTTTGGCTGTTGCTTGTAATTCTAATAGTTCACGTTGCCGTATTGGATTTACTAATTCGGCATATTGATTTGTAATCTCAGCTCCACCGATAATTAATTGAGATACACGTGCAGTACCGTCATTGTTCTGCTGAGCAAGAGGTTTTAAATCACCAGGATAGTCAGTAACAAATGCTGGACCAACAATTTTATTTCGTGAAGATTTTTTATAAATAAAATCTAATAAATTAGCCCGACCAGTAGTAGGTAATTCGGAACTATCAATTCCCCACTCTTTTGCTTTATCTTGGACTTGTTCCAGGGTTGCTGTTTCTATATCAAGACCTGCATGTTCTTTTAGTAAATCAGAGAAACGTAGTCTCTCCCAAGACCCTGAAACATCAATATCTATATCATTGCCGTCCTTGTCCCAAATCTTGAAGATGGTTTTTCCAAGAACGTCTTTCGCTAAATGCTTAATAAGATCTTCGCTCCATTGCATGTTTTGCTCCAGCGTCTCATAAGCGGCGTACCATTCAAGCATACTGAATTCTTGAATATGAGTGGGGTCTGAACCTTCATTACGAAAATTTTTACCAATTTCATAGATACGAGAGTAACCGCCAGCCATGATTATTTTATGCTCTAACTCTAAAGAAATTCGCAATACCATATCAATATCTAAATCACTATGATGGGTATTAAATGTTTCTGCCATCGCCCCACCAGCTTGGTTTTGTAAAATTGGCGTTTCGAATTCAATAAAATCTTTTTCATCAAAGAAACGACGTATCGCAGAAATGATTTTTGCTCTCGTTTTAAATAAATTAAATGATTCCGAGTTAGTTAAAGTATCTAAGTATCGTTTTCGATAAATTTCATCTTGATCTTGCAGTCCCGCATGTTTATCAGGTAAGGGTAAAAGTGACTTCCCTGCCATCTTCCAGTCTTTAACCAAGAGACTTTGCTCACCACGTTTGGTCATAAAGAGTTCACCAGAAAACCATACAAAATCACCAATATCAACTGTTTCTTTAAATAATTGCATTAAATCTTGATCAATATCATCTTTCTTCAATACAGCTTGAAACTCATCAGTACCATCATTGATAACAATAAACATGATTGCACCTGCGCCGCGAATAGCCATAACTCGCCCTGCAAGGGAAGTAATATCTCCATTTTCAAAATAATCGTTGATTTGTTTTAGTGTATTCTTACGTGTAACATCTGGTGGAAATGAATCCATTCCAGCTAATTTTAGTTTTTTAATCTTTTCTAGTCGTACTGATCGTAATTCTTCGAGTGATGCCATAATATTAAGAAACGTTATTAATCTTGTAAATAATTTCCCCTTTTGGAGTTGTCACACCAACTGCATCTCCTTTTTTTTTGCTCATAAGTGCCGCACCAATAGGAGATTCAAAACTAATCTTACCAGCGGAAAAATCAGCTTCTTCATTACCTACTAATTGATATGATTTTTCTTCTCCTGTTTCTTTTTTAACCAAGACCACTTTTGAGCCCAAACCTACAGTCCCATCAGTATTAACTTCTACAACAACAGCATTCTTAAGGATGTATTCAATTTGTGAAATCCGAGCTTCATTTTTACCCTGAGCATCTTTTGAGTCATGGTACTCGGCATTCTCAGAGAGATCACCAAGAGACTTTGAAAAAGCAAGTCTTTCTAATATATTTGCTCGTACGCTAGTCTTTAGGTGCTCGATTTCAACCTCTAATGACTTTTTTTTCTCTTTAGTTAAAAATTCCTGTTCATTCATAGTGTAAGTATAAAGAGCCAACAATTTATTGCAACAAAAAGAACCTATAGATAGTAGTTTTTAAGAACTATTCTTTTTCAAGTTAATCTTGTAGTTTGGCAATTATTTCTTATGGTAACTTAATTTTATCCTGAATACCTGTTTTTTTTGGTCTTACAAAAAAACTTGAACTGGTTTTATCAGATGAGAGTCATCGAAGTACTTCAATTCTGCAACCGGACTATATATAAAAGATTTATTCGTAAATGTTTTTATATTTATTCTTTTGGTTCAAAATAATGTTATATTCCTCTGTACAGTTTGACACAGCAGGTATTGATTCTTCACAGATACCAGAATATAACTATTTAGTATTACAGGGATTCATAGAGAATTAATTCCTAGGATTTTTTGGTTCTGTCACTTTTAATAGTGCTTTTATATAATTTGAAACTTTTTGAACACAAGGGCTTCATATTACCATCGTACAAATATTGGATTATCAAGGTATTTTTTAAGAGTTATTTTGTTCAAACTAGTTAGTACTTTATCTTTCTCGAGCTTTTTTTATATACTCAAAAATACTGTATTAAATACTCTCCCAAAATTCAGGGTAGTTATTTTGTACTCCTTCCATAAAATTACGCATCGCTCTTCCTGCTGAACCATCACTATCACTGAGAGCCCTCTCCATTACAATACTAAATGCATACTTAGGTTCGTCATAGGGAAAAAATCCAATAATCCAAGAATTATAAAATTCATTATTAATTCCAACCTGGGCCGTACCTGTCTTTGCTGCCATCTGAACATATGGAAGGTCTATAATCTTTGCGGTTCCCTCAGTTACTGTATCACGCATTGCTAGTCTAATAAGTTCATAATCAGTTGGATCAATACTAATATCAAGTATTTTCCTATTTGGTTTTTGTTTCAACAACATAGGCTGTAGTAAAAAACCACCATTAGCCAATGCTGCTGTGGCCCGCGTCATTTGAATTGGTGTTACTTGAAAACCAAACTGACCAATAGAAGTAATATAGGTATCACCTAAACGCCAGGTTCCGTCCTCAAAAATACGCTCTTTCCATTCTGGATTTGGAATTGTACCTATAGCTTCATTTCCAAAATCAATACCTGTTGGTTCAGCAATATCAAAAAGACGTATATATTTTTCAATCCTTGTAATACCTAAACCTTCTTGATTTTGATACCCTCCTCCCAGTGCATAGAAAAAAGTATTTACTGAATCAGCAATGGCATGGCGAACATCAGTCACACCATGACCACTTTTTCTCCAATCTCTAAAAAATGAAGAATTGGCGGGGTTAAACCGATTAGGTACTTCAATTTTACCAGTACTCAAAATAGTAGTATTCTCATTGATAAGACCCTCATGAAGTCCAGCTAAAGCTATAAAAGGTTTCACTGTTGATCCAGGCGAGTAAACCCCTGATAGAACTCGATTAAGAAAAGGTTTTCGAGGATCATTAAAAAAACCATTAATCTTTTCCACATCTGATCCCTCTGCAAGAGTATAAGGATCGAATTCAGGATAACTTGTAAATCCAATTAATTCTCCAGTCTCAACGTCCATGATACTTCCTGCGCCACCAACGAAACCAGCTTCCTCTGCTTGGATTCTAATGGCCTCATACAGGTAATGCTGAATATATGCATCAACCGTTGTGTTAATATTTTTACCATTTTTAGGCTGAGAAATAATGTTTTGAGATAACTTATTTCCTAGGGCATCAACCTCTGTTAATTGTGCACCGTTGATTCCTGCGAGGGTTTGGTTATTTTTCTTCTCAATCCCAGCCTGCCCTTCTATTTCAGTTCGCCAAAAATTTCCAAAATTATCTTTTTGAGGATAGTTTAAATATCCTAGTAAATGACCATGACCACTCAGTGCCGTATACGCCCTATAAAGGAAAAGATCCTCGTTATCGGCTTTTGTGTTCCATGCAATTTCAACCTTATTACGATCATAAACAACACCTCGCTCAGCAAAAATTGGATTACTCTGCAATCTATTTCCTTCAGAACGTGCTAAGAAATTTTCCCCCTGTACTAATTGTAGAAAAAATAATCTACCAAAAAAAATTAAAAGTACTACCACGAAAAAACTTCCTAAAATAAGAAGTATTTTTGATGAAATAGGTTGCTCAATTACACCTTCAAATTGCTGACGATTAAGCTGTGAAATATTAGCGTCATCCATAAATATTTCATCTGGTTCTATTTCGTAGTCTTTGTATTTTCTCTTAAAAAAATTACGCATAAAAATTCATTTGTTTTTTTAACAGGCGTATAGTTAAAAATAGAGCCAGACTGCACAGTGTATAAATTGGAAGTGAAAAAATACCAATACTAACAATGCTTTGATATAGAATATCAATTACAACACCTGTGGCGATTATTTCGTAATAATCATAGCTATTCAAAAAACCGAAAATGACCGATAATACAAGTGCAAGAATTGGATGTATAAAGAAAATCACAGTAACAATAAGTAACCCAAGGAAAAGACGTCTCATGATTACTTGTTTCCTCGCAAGGCAGCAGCCTTGCCTACTCGTTCCACAGCAATATGAAACCCCGCCTCTCTTAAGGTAATATTTTCTTTTTGAGATAGGGCGTACACCTGATCGGTCGCATCTACTATAAATGTATGAAGTCGGTCATCCACCTCTTTTGCAGACCAATAAAATTGCTGACGGTTCTGTACCCATTCAAAATAACTCACCGTTACACCTCCCGCATTAGCAAGGAAATCAGGAATAACAATAATATTTTTTTCTTTTAAAATAAGATCAGCTTCAGCTGACGTTGGGTTATTTGCTAACTCAACAATAAGGTTTGCTTGAATACCACTAGCATTTTCTTTTGTAATTTGATTTTCCAGTGCAGCTGGAATTAAAATATCACAAACTTGAATTAACAATTCTTCATTTGTAATCTTTTGTACTGATTCATCTGATTCAAACATATCATGTAATGAAATACGTCCCTGTGACTTCTTTTCCGCGATAGTAACCACATCGAGACCTTCTTCTTTATAAATTGCTCCACCTGAATCTGAAATACCTACAATAGAAAATCCTTCTAAGACTAAAATATTTGCAGCAAATGAACCAACATTACCAAAGCCTTGAATAATAATTTTCTTATTACCTGCAAGTTCAGGTTTATATTCGAGTAATTTCAAAATACTATAAACACCACCCTGCGAAGTTGCCTGTTTTCTTCCTTTTGAACCACCAAGCTCAAGAGGCTTACCTGTAATTACGCCTGGTTCCGAGTGACCAATTGTTTTTTCATATTCATCTAACATGTATGACATAGTTTGTCCGTTAGTATTTACATCTGGTGCAGGAATATCTTGATCAACACCAATAAATGGAGCCATAGTTCGGGCCCAAGCGCGCGCAACACCTTCAAGTTGCTTATCATTGTAATCACGTGGGTTTAGTGTTGCACCGCCCTTGGCTCCTCCCAAAGGAATACCAACAAGAGAACATTTCAACATCATTGTTATAGCAAGTGTTTTTACTTCATCTAAATTAACATCCGGATGAAAACGAATTCCTCCTTTATATGGACCTAATGCATTATTAAACTGTACGCGATACATATTAATCTCTTTACCAATTTCTGGTACCATTACTGATTCATTAATAACATTGTATGGATTGGTGATATTGGTAATAGTTGCATCGCTGAATCCTAATTTCTCTCCAGCTAAGGTAATTGCATCTTGAATATTTTTATAGATGCTGTTTTTTTCTGTGTTATTCATATCTTTATATTATATACCTGGAAAAAAAATAAACAAAAAAGACCTAAAAATAGATCTTAAATTTTAAAACTAGTTATTCGATGGAATAAAGCGTTTTTTTTCACTTTTTCGTATATTATTTACAAATACCCAACTATGGTGCTCGTCATCATATAGCGTTACGAGAAGCCAAGTGTATAAATTCACTAAACGTGCTTTCGTATTACCTTTAAATTTTTCAGCCAAATCTTCAGCTTTCAATAATTTTAATCGTTGATTAATTTTTTCTCTTAATTCATAAGATTTAAGATTTGGAATTTCACTGATTATTTTTGCTTTTGGATCAACTTTTTTGGAAAGGTCAATTGCCCATTCTTCTGGTGTGTATTTTCTATGATACCATTTCATTTTTTTAGAATTTTAATTAATTTATTTCTCTTGTTATAAAACCATATTTATAAAATATGGTCAAATTATTTTTTCACATCTAGGTGATAAGTTCAGCAATTTCTTTTTCTAATTTCTTTGCTAATACTGGATTTAATCCGCATTGAAATTCTAATTTTTTAGCACTTAATCCATATAAACTTTTTACTAAGATAATTCCTTTTTCTGAAAGAACTCGCAGTGCCTTCTTTGTAATTGAAGGTAAAATAGTTACGGGATATAATTTTTTATCAGATACAATTTTCTTGAGATTTATATATTTAGGATAGTCCCCTCCCATTAATTGCATGTCACGATAAGCAACGTAATTAATAGCGTTATCTGTAAATCGTGTATTGGTTACCACCCACATATAAAATTCACGTGTGTCACCTTTTTTTTCAGCACGACGCTTAATATCTTCCATGCGTGCGTCTGCATACATTACCTGATTAATATGAGTTTTAGAATGATACTCATTTCGATATTTCGCTTCGATAACATACACGACGTTACCTTTTTCAGCCCAGACATCAATTTCATGTGTTACACCTTCTCCTTCTGCATATACATTGGTTTGAACTTTATAATTCATTTCTCCAAAGAGTGCTGCAACATATTGTTCAAAAATAAATCCAGAAGGGCCAAGTGCACCTAGACCACGCTCAAGAGCATATAATGCTGAGATCCTTGGATCAAAGTTTTTCAAATATTTTCTTGTAGTGTTAAAAATTTTATCTGTAGAAACACCTGATTCAATACTTTCATCAACAATACTACACACCTGCTGTGCGAGCTCGTCGGAAGCTCCAACCATTACCATAGAATCACATAATTTCTGAGGAATAAATAGTTCTTCTTTACCGTTTTTCTTAATAATTTTTCGTTTTTGTGATTTATTCTTTCGTGACATATTAATGACATTATAACAAAATTTATACTCTCTGTATGCTTCGTGATATAATCAAAAACATGAAAAAAACAAATAAAGAAAGAAAAAGTTTAGACGAATTAACTCGTGCATGTATTGAAAAATATGACAACGTAACTGATTCGCGAATGTGTATTATTGATGCAGAATTTCGGCAAGGATTCGAGCTAATGAAAGACTATCCGAAAACGGTTACAATTTTTGGATCAGCCCGCTTGAAACCAGAAACGAAAATATATCAACGTGTTGAATCTCTTGCAAAGAAGATTGCAAATCTAGATTATACTATCGTAACAGGTGGAGGTCATGGAATAATGGGAGCAGCAAACAAAGGTGCCTTTGAATCAAAAAAAGGCAATTCACTAGGTATTAATATTAGCCTACCTTTTGAGCAAACTACTAATCCTTACCTAGATGATACAATTGAGTTTCATCATTTCTATTCACGCAAGGTCGTTCTTTCTTATGCAGCAGAAGCCTATGTTTACTGCCCCGGAGGATTTGGAACCATGGATGAGATGTTTGAGATATTAACACTTAAACAAACAGGAAAAATTCCTGATACACCAATAATTTTATATGGGTCTGATTTTTGGCAACCATTGGAAAATTATTTTAAAGAAATAATGCTTAAAGATGGAGAAGCAACAATTAGTCCTGAAGACTTAAGTCTTTACATTATTACTGATAATGATGAAGAGGTAATAGAGATTATTAAAAATGCAAAAATTCGAACAGACATTTTTAATAGTCATCATTTGGGGAAAAAATAGAAAACGTATGTGCGTTTTTTGTTTTTAATTACTTCTTAAATATATCTCGCATCTCAGTTAGTAACTCAATTTCAGCAGAACCTTTTTATTCATCTAAATTGTTTCCCAGTTTGGTATCGGTTTCGCAATATTAATCTCCTTTACAATCATAAATAAGGCGAAACTAAGAATTACAAATGAGTTTACTCGATTTATAAAAGTGCTATAAGCCAATACTGAGGCTCCAGCTTCACGTGCTGCTTTCACTAAGGTAATTTATCTCTATTAATTACTTCCACAAAAAAAGTTTGAAAAATAACGAACACCTAGAATTTCTAAAATATCTGGAATAATAATATTAGCAACAAGTGCACCAACAATTGTTTTAAGTTCCCTAATGATAACGATCCTCACAGACATACCAATCATGTTTTCCTTTATTTTAGTATAATAATGTAATATAACTAGATCGCCGGAATGTGATTAAATACAATGTACTTAATTTCAATCATTTTCTATAGATATAATAAAAAGAATTTTTATTTGATTTTTTTTTATTAAAAGTAAAACCATCTGATGAATATTTTTTCAGTAAAGATATATCGCATATTTCATTTTTGATACAATAATCTAGAATCTTGCCTCTTTGTTTTTTTGAAGCGGTAGAAACATTTTTAAATCTATTCTTTGTTTCTATAAGAAAATGTACGGTTGTAATTTTATCTTTTAGTTCATTAGGTATCATTTTTGAATATTCTAAAGAAGCTAAATTAAGAATACAATTCTCTTTTTTAAAATATTCATAAATTTCTTCTTTCCAAAACGAATAAATGTTTTCCTTCATTATTATATCTTTCATATCCAAACGGTATGGCTCCACAGCGTCAAAGGGTCTGAGTAGTCCATATGCCGCTGAAGTAATAACTATATGGTTTTGAATATATTGATGATATTTCTCTTGATACATCCCTTGTAATTGTTTAAATGATATTCCTGTAAATAACTGTATTACTGGGGTGCGAGAAATGTCATTCTGGTAATATTGATAAATTTTATTAGCTAAGGTATCAGAAAGTTTAAATTTTTTCTGTAGCTCTTTTAGTGAAAATTCTTTTAATATATTGCGAATAATTTCTGATTTTTTAAGAAATAATATTGGGGTAGTATTATAAAAAATAGTTGAAGGTATTTGTTGGGATTTTGTGGGTGAAAAAATAATTTTCATAATAACACTATATCATTAGAAAACTTTTATTTTTTGAGTATTTAGTTATTATGTTTTTATTGCTCGATCGTCTAATGGCAGGACTGTGGTTTCTGGTACCATCAATCTAGGTTCGAATCCTAGTCGAGCAGCAAACCACTATTTAAGGCTGTGAAATCCCTAAAAGAGCTATATATCTCTCAATATTATTTTTTAGTGAATAAACCCTTCCTTAATTACTCTTTGAATATAAAAATATTCTCATGTATAATATTT
>JBLIKX010000001.1:0-87251 GCA_047637555.1 Crocinitomicaceae bacterium | reverse complement strand
AAAATCTAGATGAACTTATTTTTGGATTATCTATAAGCCCAGAGGCAGAACACACTCAGATACGTCTCTACACTATGCTCAAAGATCAGTTTCCTAACCTAGTATTTACAACACTGGGCCGCGGACTTTCAACAGGTACAGAACTGGAATATTCTGACACCGAAACCCTGAAACACGCCTTTAATTCAAGAATTTCTCAATAATATAAACTACTAATGGTTTTTTTATTTTTGCAGAATTTTATTTAGTAATTTCAAATATTTCTTTTGTAATTCTTTATCTAAATAAAAATAGTGTCATTCACCTATTTCACAATTTTTTGGACAGTATTTGAGATATTATAAAAATAGAAAAATGACTTTCTTGTGAGATCTATATGAAGGATTTTAGAAATCTAAGATTTTCTTTACATAATCAAAAATATTTTTTTATTTAATGTTGTTATATTTTACCTCAATAAACCTAACTTCTTTTGTTTTATTTTTTTATAATTCCAAAAAATCAGGTCTACCAAGAACCGATTTCATAGTTTCTAATTCTCTATTTAAACTATTTCTTCCCACTAACTCAAAGAGAATATATTTATATCAAAAATACATCACAGTAAATATACCAGCTTCGCGTAACGTAATTTCAAATATAATTTCTGGAATTTTTCTTTAATATGATTCTCTTGAAATTTAATATTAATACTAATGGATTCACTATATCAAAAAAATAAAATTACCTTTCGGTAATTTTATTTTATTAAGCTAACTTAGTAACTCGTACTTTCATAAAAGGTTGCCGGTGTCCCTTTTTTTTAAAATATCGTGATTTTGCTTTGTAACGAATAACGGTAACTTTTTTTGCTCGTCCTGCCTCTACAAGCTCACCAGTTACTTTTGCTCCGTCCAAGAATGGGGTACCAATATTAGCAACTGAACCATCGTCAGTCATTAACACGTTACCAAAAACAATTTCATCTCCTTGATTGAAGTCTCCTTCTAGCTTTTCGATAGTGATAATATCACCCTCTGAAACTCGGTATTGTTTTGCACCGGTTTCAATAATTGCAAATTTACTCATAATAGGGACCATTATACATAGGAACCATGAGAATACAACCCTTTTTAGGGTGATTTAATAATTGGTTTTGATATACTTAAATTTAGTAAGAAACGTAAGCGACTATTCTAAATTTAGACAGATTTTTAGCTCGCATTTTTGAGCTAAAAATGCTGTAATAATATCATGAAAATCTATAATACCCTCACAAAACAAAAAGAAGAATTTAAACCATTAGAAATTAACAAGGTAGGTATGTATCATTGCGGACCGACTGTTTATGATCATGTTCATATTGGAAATCTCCGCTCATTTATAATGGGTGATTTTATTAGACGTAGTTTTGAATATAATGACTACAGCGTTAATCAAGTTATGAATATTACTGATGTTGGGCATTTAATTTCAGACGGTGACAGTGGTGATGACAAAATGACTAAAGCACTAAGACGCGCGGGAGAGGAAATTACTTTGGAAAATATGATTGCCATTGCGAGTATTTACACGGATTCGTTCAAAAAAGATCTATTAGCATTAAATATTCTTATGCCTCATCACTTGCCCAAGGCCTCTGATCATATCCAAGAAGATATTGATATTATTTCAAAACTAAAAGAAAAAGGATTTAGTTACATGACTTCAGACGGCGTTTATTTTGATACGTCTAAATTCTCTGATTATGGAAAATTAGGGGGACTCAACCTCGAAGAAGAAATTAGCGAAAGCCGTATCTCAGAGAATTCAGAAAAGCGACAGCCTGCTGACTTTGCTTTGTGGAAATTTGATAATAACCAAGGATGGACCTCACCCTGGGGTCAGGGGTTTCCTGGATGGCATATTGAATGTTCTGGAATGGCAATTAAATATTTAGGAGATCAATTTGATATTCATACTGGGGGGACAGATTTGCGAAGCGTTCATCATAATAATGAAATTGCTCAATCTGAATGTGCGACAAAGAGTCCATTCGTAAACTACTGGATGCATGGTGAAATGTTAAATTTTGGAGGGGAGAAACTATCAAAATCAAGGGGTGGAAATATTTCGCTAAACACTCTCAAGGAAAAGGGGTACAGTACAATGTCATATAGATATTTAGCGCTCCAAACACACTATCGTTCTCCCATGAACTTTACTTGGGAGGTGCTTGAGGCAGCACAGAACGGCCTAGGTAAGGTATATCGTGATGTTTCCTCACTACGCAGAACTTCTCAAGAAACCGGACTTGTCAATGAGAAGTTTAATACTGAATTTACTGAAAAAATTAATGATGATATTAATCTACCTCAAGCCTTGGCAGTATTTCACAATATGATGAAATCAAACATTACACCTGAAAATAAACTAGCTACTGCGTACCATTTTGATGAAGTTCTAGGTTTACGCTTAGCTGAATATAAAGCTCCACAAATATCTATAGACGATAAGGCACATTCATTACTAGAAAAAAGAAAAAAAGCACGAAACAACAAGGATTTTAAAACATCAGATACATTACGTGACCAATTAGCAGATATGGGGTATAAGATTTCTGATATTAATGGTGAACAAAAGATAGAGAGGGTATAAAAGAAAAACAGCTTATTAGGCTGGTTTTTTATTATGTTATTATGGCTTTAATGCATACCCTACTTTATTTCTTTCGCCCACCCCAAAGGACAACTGGTTTACATCATTTTGAACAACTTCATAAGCTGATCGTACCTTTGATATATCCATCCCTGTTACCTTACTGATACTGGAAACATTTTCAGCTATTACTTTTGCTTTTGTTATTCCGTTATTATAAACGTGACAAGGTAATAATTGATAAGCTTCATAAGCAGTTTTTTTCTGTATCTGTAAGATTTTCAAACTTTCTAAATTTACTTTTTTCTACAAACATAAATTTCTTTTTTTGAATGAAATATAATAAAAAAAACATAAATATATCATATTAAATTACAATAATAAAAACCACATACGTGGTTTTTATTCAAAGTCTTTGATGAGTCTCTCCTCTAAATTTGTAACTCCAAAATATTCTTGGTCTAAAATATATGTTTCAAATTATTTATCAAGAAATAGAAAATACACTTATAGAAGTATATTTATTCTTTATTAATAATAATCCTCCATTCATTTATTTTATTTTGAATACTAGAAAAAATTGAATCAGTTTCAGCTTTTGTTTCAATTAATGCCTCCGGAATTCCCTTCGACATTGACCCCGCCAGATCTTCAAGTCCACTTTCACGAATTGAACGCTGTCTATATGATTCTTGGTTAATTGCATCAGATTGAATAAACGATTGATATGCAAAATATCCCAAAGCGAGGATTAATAATAAAATCAGAAAGTTTCTCATAAGAACAGTATAGCAAATTTTTATCTCTATTCAATATAAAAAAAACAAAAAAAAATTTATTTAATACTCTTCTGATTGTAATTCCCCTATTTCATCCTTTGTCTTTTTAGGCAAGTTACAATACTAATTATATATCTCACAAGAGATCTAAGTAAAAAAACCTAAAAGGTCTTTTTAACACGCGATCATTCCGTAATCTGATTCAGGAGTTATTTTTGCAGTAATATATTTATTTAAATTATATATCCAACCTCGAATTCCACATGATCGAACAACTTCACCAGATTCTGAAAACTGAACCTTGCAGTAAGGATTATCAAAAAGTGATTGCTTTAGGTAAAAGTCATTGGCATATCGTACTTTTTTTTGAACATCAGAAGTTTCAATTAAAAACTGAACCCGTAGATAATCTTGATTATCACGATTATGCTGTTTATAGATATGAGTATCACTAAGATACAATTTATCTATATTTATGATATCTCTAAGCAAGAAATCTCCTCTTTTTAGAACTTTTATGTCCTCTATGGTTTCAATATTGATTTCTGGATGACAAACTTTTTTATTCGTACCTTCCATGCAATCTATTATTTCACCACGAGAGATAATCATATTCGTATTTTCAATAGTGATGGGGATTGATTGCCCTTTTTTTAGATTTGAAAAATTTCTTGTATAGGCAATTTTTTTATGAAAATTATCAGTAATAGTTATGTCAGATGGGTTTGATTCATCAACATAATAAGTAAGAGTAGTATAATCTAAAATCGGGTCAGTAAAAGGGGCTTGAAATTTAATAGTAAAGCCTTCTTCAATAAAAGGCTCAATAATATTTAATTTATCTCGTAATATCAAATTAACATTATGAGAATAATTTCCTTCATAATTATTTTCAATTTGTACTCCAGAAATACGAAGATTAGCATCATTAACAGAATCTCGAACAACGTCAGTGACCTCAAAAGAAACATAATCAATACCAACAACATCAAGTGCCTCAAAGGCAAATGATGATTGTGCGGCAAATATAGTTATAATTAGTATAAATATTTTTTTCATATAACTATTATACAACAAATTTAGTAAACTAAAACAACTCGTACGGTTATTTTGGGTAAATTAATACCCTTCTGATTGTAATACACCCATTGCCTCCTTTGCTTTTTTAGAAAGTTTTTTTGGAACTCTAATCTTAACAATAATCATAAGATTACCACTCATACGGTCAGTTTCTATACCCTTTCCAGTTACACGCAGCGTTGTCCCATGTACGGTTCCAGCAGGAACCTTTACATCGATTTTAGTTTTGTCCAACAACTCAATAGTATGAGAAGCACCAAGCACTGCATCACTAATAGTAATGTTGTGATTCATTATTAAATCCAAACCTTCTCTTTTGTAGTTTTTATGAGATTTTACGGCAATTTGAACAAATAAATCTCCAGATTGACCATTTTTAATAGCCTCTCCTCGTCCAGTAATACGCAATGTATCACCATGTTTTATTCCCGCAGGAATAGTAAATTCAATAGTGTCTTTTTCTTTTGTAATACCAGCACCCTTACATTTTTTACACTTTGTTTTTGGCACCTCCCCATGTCCATGACAAGTTGGACATTCAGTTACGGTTGCAAAAATCCCCATCATTCGTGTTTGAATCTTTCCCTGACCATTACACTGAACGCATTTCGCCATTTCTGAACTTTCTTCTGCACCTGTTCCTTCACAATCATCGCATGTTTTTGAATGATCAACATTAATTGTCTTTTTTACTCCAAACACAGCCTCAACGAATTCAATATCTATGCGCATTTGCATATCGTTACCACGCCTTTGGTGACGCGATTGTCGTCCACCACCAAAAATATCCCCAAGATCAATATCACCAAAATCAAAACCACCCTGACCTCCTTGTTGGAATCCAGAAAAATCAAATCCTCCAAATCCTTGTCCACCTCCAGCACCACCCATATTTTGACCGGAGGAGCCAAAACGATCGTACTGAGATCGTTTTTGTTCGTTTGAGAGTGTCTGATAGGCCTCGTTGGCTTCCTTGAACTTTACCTCATCACCAGTTTGTTTATCTGGATGATACTTATGTGCTACCTTTCGGAAGGCTTTTTTAATTTCATCGGCGGTTGCTGTCTTATCAATCCCGAGAGTTTTATAGTAATCTTTTGACATAATATTTCTGTACCCTAGAGTTTCATTTCTCATTTATACTACAAAGGTATTTTTGTAGTATACATGAATAATAAAATTATTCTTTTGAAGATTCTTCAGCCTCGACATCAACCGTCTCACTCTCTGCTGATTCAGTTTCTGCTTCATCTGTCTTACCTTCCTTGGCTTCTGCCTCAGCAGCTTCTTTTTGCATTATTTCTCCAATTTTTTGCATGGCAGATGATAATTCAGTAGTTTTAGTTTCAATTATAGACTTATCATCTCCGTCTTTTGCTTCTTTTAATGCTGTAACAGCATCTTCGATATTTTTCTTTGTTTCTTCGTCTACCTTATCTCCATGCTCAGTTATTGCCTTTTCAGCTGAAAAGATAATTGTTTCTGCCATATTTCGTGCGTCAACTAATTCTTTTTTTGCTTTGTCTTCGTCCGCATGATCTTCGGCGTCTTGTTGCATCTTTTTGATCTCTTCGTCAGACAGTTTTGAACCTCCTTCAATTCGAATTGAGTTCTCTGTTCCTGTTGCTTTGTCTTTTGCAGATACTTCTAAAATTCCATTTGCATCAACATTAAAGGTCACCTCTACTTGTGGCATACCTCGTGGTGCTGGTGGAATTCCTTCAAGGATAAATCGTCCGAGAGATTTATTATCACCTGCCATTGGTCGTTCACCTTGAATAATGTGAATTTCAACCGATTGTTGATTATCAACGGCTGTTGAAAATACTTGTGACGCTGATGCTGGAATAGTTGTATTTCGTTCAACTAATTTTGTTGCAACAGATCCCATAGTTTCAATCGATAGTGATAAGGGAATGACATCTAATAATAAGACATCCTTTACATCACCCTGCATAACACCCCCTTGAAGTGCTGCTCCAAGAGCCACAACCTCATCAGGATTAATAGATTTATTTGGTTCTTTTCCAAATACCTCTTTTACCATTTCATTAATTTTTGGCATTCGTGTCTGTCCACCAACAAGAATCACCTCGTTAATGTCTTTTGCTGAAAATCCAGATTGTTTTAGTACATCCTTAGTGATAGCAATTGATTGCTCTAGATATGGTGCTGCAAGTTCCTCAAGTTTTGCTCGAGAAAGTTTGAGAAGAAGGTGTTTTGGACCCGTATCATCAGAAGTAATAAATGGAATGTTAATCTCAGATTCAGACGTGTTTGATAATTCATGCTTTGCTTTTTCAGCGGCTTCCTTTAACCGTTGAAGTGCAAGAACATCAGTTGTTACATCTACCCCTGATTCTTTTTTATATTCGTCACCCATCCAACCAATAATAGCTCGGTCGATGTCTTCACCTCCCATGTGAGCGTCTCCACCAGTCGATTTAACCTCAACAACATCGTCTCCAACTTCTAGAACCGAAACATCAAAGGTTCCTCCTCCGAAATCATAAACCACAATTTTTTCGTCTTTCTTTTTATTGAATCCATATGCTAGTGCCGCAGCCGTTGGCTCGTTGATGATTCGTTTTACTTCAAGTCCCGCAATTTTACCTGCGTCCTTTGTTGCTTGTCGTTGTGCATCATCAAAATATGCTGGAACAGTAATTACGGCTTCAGTAACTTTTTCACCTGTTTTAGCCTCTACGTCTGCCTTGATTTTAGATAGGATCATTGCTGATATCTCTTCTGGTGAATAGTTTTTATCATTCATTTTGATAGCCACCTTGTCACCTTCTCCCTTCGTAATGGTAAACGGTGAATGTTTAACATCTTTTTGGATTGATTCATCAGAGAACTTGTGTCCCATGTAGCGTTTTACTCCAAAGATAGTATTTTGAGGATTCGTAACAGCCTGACGTTTCGCCAGAAGTCCCACCAAACGATCACCATTTTTTCCAATCGCTGCGATTGATGGTGTTGTTCGATTCCCCTCGTTGTTTTCTATAATTTTTGGTTGCCCTCCTTCAATGTAGGCAACAGCTGAGTTCGTAGTACCCAGATCAATTCCGATAATTTTTGACATAATATTGTTTGTTTAATAATTAAATATTTGAATAAATTCCATGATAGTGGCTTGAATAATAGTTAGCATCAAGATTACTTGTTTGTTTACGTAGCTCAACATAAAACTCTTCTTCAGTAGCACCTTCATTAAGGTCTAATGAATCTTTTAGTGCATACAAGCTAAAGTTAAAATTATATCTTTCTCCATCTGTATTTGGTGGACAAAATGAATCATACTGAGTGTTTGAAAATGAATTTTCTCCATAAATTCCAGGGAATAGGTCGTCTTCACTTATTTTTTGATTATCAGGAGATATTCCCCATGAAACAAATAATGTTTCCGTGTCTGTTCTTATAGAACCACTATTTTTAGTTACTCTTATAATGAGTGCTAACTCTTTTGTATCTACTGGTATATTCTTTATTTCCAATGAGGGATGCACATCATCACTACACATATATACTTTTGGTATTTCTTTATGTTCCACAAAGGAATCACTACTTATAGACAGTCTACTATCTAATTCTGCTCCATACTTTAGGGATTCATTAACTATCTGACCAAAAAAAACATAGAAGTAGGCAAGACCAGAGATAATTCCTGTAATTAAAACAATTTTTAAAATTCGTTGTACCTTTCCTCTACTATCTAATTCCGCTTTGTTGTTATTATATCTTCCGCTTCCTTTTAATTTTTTCTTAAGAGAAAAATATTTTAATAAATAAATAATAAAGAAAACTAATCCAAAAAAAGTAAATACTAGTGACGCAATTGAAATTAATATTGCTACTAAAATTACCCCAAAATAATTACTATTTTCAGAAAATAAAATATATATATGAGATATTAAATAACTTAAAGCTGGTGAGCCAAATAGAATTAAAAGTCCTATGTATATATTTTGTTTATATTTTTTTAATGTATCCATGTATGTATTTTGTTTATATTTTTTTAATGTATCTATATTATTTCTCTAATAATTCCCTTAATTTTTCAAAATATTTTAATTCCAATGGATATTCTAAATCTTCCCCATCAGCATTTGATTCAAAATAAATAAGTTCAGTACATTCATCATCTATTTTTCTAAAGGTATAAGAACATGAATAGTTTCCATCATCGTCAATCAATTCTATGAATTTATTTCGTTCATAATCCGTAACTTCTCTGGTAATAAATTCATTTGAATATCTTGTTCCTGTATTTATCTGGTCAGTATCAGTAGTCATTTCAATTGAACCAGAAACCCAGAATTTCGTATTCTTTGGCTCGATAACATATTCAAATAATTTTTCATGAGGTATATTAATAGTTACCCTAATTTGCTTATGCTTCATATTTTCCTACATTTACCTTAGCTGCTCTAAGCACCGCCTCACCTGCTCTATACCCGCTTTGGATTATTTTTACTATTGTGTTGTCCGCAGATTCATCTTTAACAGTCACATTTTCTACCGGATCATGTAAAAGTGGATCAAATATTCCACCTATTTGATTAATTAAGGTAACGTTATAGTTCTCTAAGGTATTCATGAATTGTGTATGGATATATTCAACTCCTGTGCGCCATGCTGGATCCACTTTTTCCCAGGCTTCTCTGTTTGAAAATGCCATATCAAATGAATCTAAAACTGGAAAGAAATCTGAAATCAAATGTAACCTCAACATCTCAGTTCTCTCCTTACGCTTCTTTTCTTCTTCTGCTTTATAGTTGGCAAAATCTGCTCTCTCTTTTTGCCAGCCCGTAAGATATTCTTGTGATTGTGATTTTGCTTCTGCTAAATCAACACGCATTTTCTGAAGTTTGTTTTTAATACTAACTTCTTCAAACTCAGTTTCTTCTACTTCTATATCAAAGTCTTGAATAATTTCTTCTTGATTACTGTCTTTAAATGATTTATTTTCGGTTTGTTTTTTATTTGGCATAAACAATGATTTTTTACAAGTTTGGAATTCAAAATTCCAGGAAACTACTCCTTTAAATAGATTAGATTCGGAAATAAATCCAAAATATAGCCTGCGAATATTTCTTTATTGTATGTAAATTAATATAACCAAAAGGTTATACGTACAATATATACCTATTAATTATTTTTGACAAGTTTTTCATTTATATGAAAATATTGTCAAAAATAAGTAAATTTGTTATAAATAAAGTATGAAAAAAGCAAGAAAAAGCCTTCAAGAGCTTATTTTAAATAGACTTGCCAGAAGAAGAGCTTCAAAGCAAGATCATCTTATTGAAGATATTGAGGTCCTTTTAAATAAATACGAAAAAAATGAGCGTAGGGTAAAACCAAAATACGTTATAAATAGAGCTATTAAGAAAATGATTGAGAACGATATGTTAGAACAGCATGAAACTGCTCAGTCCTCGTTTCTTTCCCTCACTTCTTCTGGACGACAAAAATTACGACATATAAAACTGAACGCAGAAAACCATCTCGTCTCTACGACTTGGGATGGTTATTGGAGAATTATTATTGTGGATATTCCAGAGTCACAGAAAAAAGATCAAGATTCTATTCGCTATATCCTCAAGAAAGCCCAATTCATCCAAATCAAATCATCAGTTTGGATCACTCCTTTTCCTATGGAGCACATTATGATTAATATAAAAAAAGATATGGGATTAGAAGAAGAGGTACTTGTGCTTGTGACTAATAAACTAGACCCAACTACTGAGGAACTCTTAATTAGAAAATTCGCTGAAACACAGCAAGAAGAAAGATGAAATGTCTAAAGAACAAAAGAAGATTTTTTTAGTTTAATTTTCGATACAAGGCACCTGTTAGCACTAGAATTAAAAATCCAGAAATTAAAATTACAAGCGGTTTATCTGCAAGATAAGATGTTTGATCTATAATCTTTTCAAAACCATAAAATACCGCTACTCCACCAAAAGTAGATAGACCCAGAAATATAAATGGGTAGTGTTCTAAAGCATTTTTTTGATAATTAATAACTGTTTTTTCAAGGTCTTTTTCTATTGAGCGAACTTTCTTTAAAATTGATTCTTTGTGGTCCTCATCTAAATTCATATGACACATTATAACAAAAAAAACACCAAAAGGTGTTTTTTTGTTTCTGTAATACAGACTACCGTTTTGACCAAGCTGGACGCTTTCGCGCTTTTCGTAGTCCTGGTTTCTTTCGTTCTTTACGACGTGGATCTCGTTTAAGATATCCAGCAGATTTCAAATCTCCTCGAAGTTCTGCATCGTATTTCTCTAATGCACGCGCAATACCGTGACGAATAGCGTCAGCTTGTGCTGAAATTCCTCCTCCCCGAACAATAACTGAAACAGAGAATTCATCCTTTGTTTCAGAGATCCCAAATGGAGACCGCACAACCTTGTGCAATTCCTCTACAGTAAAGTATTCATCTAATGCCTTGTCATTGATGACATATGTCATCTTTGATGCGGGAGTTAAACGTACTTGTGCTGAAGCATTTTTTCGTCGGCCAATGGCCCCAATGTATCGTGTTTCTTTAGCCATAATAGTTAATCGTTAATGATGAGATTTTTCATCATCACAGCTCGCAAGCGGTTATTTGGTAACATTCCGTAGACTGCCTTTTCCCATACAATTTTATAACCTAATCGGTCAATTGCATGTCCTCGACTTTCATGACGAAGCCCACCTGGATAACCAGAGTACCGTTTGTACTCTGCCTTCAACTGAGAGTCATTCAAAGCTACTTTAGATGCATTATTAATAACTACGCTTACATTTGGTGCAATGTGTGGTTGAAAGTCTGGTTGGTTTTTTCCTCGAAGTGCCATAGCAACATCCGAAGATAAACGTCCCAGACTTGCTCCATTAGCATCAAATACATATTCTTTTTTTTCTGTTTGTGTAGCCATAATTCTTATACAAATTCTATTACTGCCATAGGACTCGCGTCTCCTCCTCGACGTCCTAGCTTAGTAATACGGGTATACCCTCCTGCCCGGTCATCAAATCTTTTTGAGATATCATCAACCAGTTTATTAGCAAGAGTTTCTTGGTTCCCTAATCGCGCAACAATTAATCGTCGCGCAGCAAGATCTCCCTTCTTTCCTTTTGTGATCAGCTTTTCAATGTATGGACGAAGTTCTTTCGCTCGAGCTTCTGTTGTCGTGATCTTTTCGTAGGTGATCAAGGCAACGGCAAGTGATCGTATGAACCCTCGTCGTACATTTGCTTTTCGTCCGAATTTTCGGTTTTTCCTTCCGTGTCTCATAATGTAGCTTATTTACTGTCTTTTAAGGTCAGTTTAAAGGTGATTAGTGTTTCCTCTACTTCTTCTAAACTTTTTTGTCCAAATCCATCAAGTACGAGAAGATCATCTCCTGTTTTTTGAACAAGTCCACCAAGCGTCCGGATACTTGCTTCATTCAAAGCTTTTTCTGTACGAAGTGAAAAATCAAGAGTATCAATACGTGTTTTCAATAACTCAACACGTTCCTCTCCATCAATAACTTCTTCTGGAACTGATTCAACTCGAACAATACCCTCATCTTCGGGTGTTTCTTCTTCGACCACTTGTCGTTCTTCAACAATCTTAAGATCAAGAATACTTTTAAATTGAGCAATCATAATTCCAAGAGCTTGTTCAAGAGCGTCTTTAGCAGAAATACTTCCATCAGTCTCAAGATTAATTCGTAATAGGTTGTAATCTGTTCGATCACCAACACGCATGTGTTCTACATCGTAATTAACTTTTCGAATAGGACTAAAGATAGCATCAACAAGTATAGTACCTACTGTTGGCTTACTTTCTTTAAAGTCTTCTTTTGATACAAAACCAACTCCCTTTGCAAGAGTCAATTCTATTTCAAGTTCACCACTTTTTGAAGTCACCTCACCAATAAATTGATCAGGGTTCATTACTTCGATATTTCCAGAAACATCAAAATCAGCGGCAGTAACCTTTTTAGATCCTTTTACTGATAAGTTGATTGTAGCATCTCCTTCAGTATGAAGTGCAAATCGAACTTTCTTAAGATTCAAAAGAATCGTTAGAACATCTTCTTTAACACCATTAAGGGTTGCAAACTCATGGTCTGCTCCCTTAATCTTAACTGCAGTGATTGAAACACCAGTCAATGATGAAAGGATAATCCTTCGAAGTGAGTTACCTAATGTGTGGCCGTAGCCTGGGTACAAACCTTCAATTTCATAAACTCCTTTTGCACCTTCTTCGGTAACAACATTCAATTTTTTTGGTAAAACAATATCTTGATGGAACATAATGTACTATTGGTTTAGTAAATTTGGATAAATGTAAGCAGATTGCTTACGTTATAATACGTCTATCGACTATAGAATTCGATAACCGCTTGGAAATCAAAGAATGCTTCTGGATTCTTTGGCTCTCCTGTAACTGTAATGGTCATATTTTTTGCATCAACTGACAACCATGTTGGCATCTTTGCTGATTCAAGTTGTGAAGAAAGTTCTGCAAATACTGGCTTTGCCTTACTTCCTTCTCGAAGAGAGATAATATCTCCTTTCTTTACCAGATACGAAGGAACATCTAACTTTTTTCCGTTCACCCTAAGATGTCCATGTGTTGTTAGTTGTCGAGCAAAAGCTCGTGTTCCCGCAATACCTGCACGATATACTACATTATCAAATCGAGATTCGATTGTTTTAAAAAGTGTGTCAGCTGGTACTGAACCAGTCTTCGCTGCAGAAAGAGCCTTGTTAACATAACCTCGGAATTGCTTTTCAGATACTCCATATGCAAAACGTACACGCTGCTTTTTGATAAGTGATAAACCGTAATCTGTTGGTCGTTTCGGACGTCCTGTTCGTGCCTTTGAACGTTTCTGTTCTGAAAGCATGAACTTTTGTCCTTGTGTTTTTTCGTACACGCCTGCTCCAAGCCGCCGTGCAATTTTATATTTTTTGATCTTTGCCATATATATATTTTATTACACTCGTCGTGCTTTAGGTGGTCGTGGACCATTAAATGGAACAGGAGTTTTATCCTGAATACGAACGATATCAATACCATGTGATACGAATCCTCGTACTGCTGATTCACGTCCTGAACCAACTCCCTTAACAATAACATCAACTTCTTTAATCCCAATAAGAGCTGCTTTTTCTCCAAGCACTTCTCCTACCTTTGCTGCCGCAAAAGGCGTACCTTTTTTAGCACCCTTGAAACCAAGAGCTCCTGATGATGAAAACATAACAGCGTTTCCGTTTAAATCAGTTACCAAGGCTTTAGTATTATTATAAGTTGATTGAACGTGCAAAATTGCTTTTGCAAGTTTCTTCTTAGGAACTCGAGACAATGAACGCGATTTAAGATTCTTATCCATTGTTCGTCCTTTTTGTTTAACAATTCGTTTTTTTCCCATAAGCTAATTATTTTCGTCCAGAACCCATAGTAGCCCGGCTGTTTCCACGCCTGGTTCGACTATTGGTTTTGGTGCGTTGTCCACGCAATGGTAATTTACGGCTGTGTCGACCTCCTCGATATGCTTCGATATCAATGAGCCGTTTAATGTTTTGACTCACTAAACGCTTCAGGTCTCCCTCAAGGTTAAGCTCCTCAATGATATCTCGAAGCTTTTTGTCTTCTGCTTCTGTAATATCCTTTGTTTTTGTGACTGGATCTACTCCTGCTTGAGCACAAATTGATTGTGATCTTGAGAGTCCAATTCCGAACAATACAGTTAGACCGTATTGAACTTGTTTCTCATCTGGGATGGTAATACCAAAAATTCTCATACTACTAAACTTTAATTGATTATTAATATACGAAAAATAGAACGGTTTTTTATTGCCGCGCTTTATTTCGTGGATTCTTTTTGTTAATAAGATATAAACGTCCTCGACGCCGTACGATTTTGTCATCTGGGCTACGTTTTTTAATTGAAGATTTTACTTTCATAATACTGTAATGTGTTTGTGATATCTAGGATATCGGGGTTCTATGTTTTATTGAGCAGTAAAAACACAGAAAAAAACCGTTTTTAGAGTCTCTTGATAATACGTCCTTTTCCACCATATGGATCTATAAGTACTTCTACTTTATCTCCAACAAGAATTCTAATCCGGTATAATTTCATCTTTCCAGCGAGATAAGTAAGATGTAACTCTTCTTGATCGTCAAACTGGACGCGAAACATGGTATTTGGAAGATTTTCCACCACTACGCCAATTTTTGTGTTCTTTTCATTATTGCTCATTGCGATAGGGCCAATACTAGCAGAAAGCATATTTTAGTCAACAAAACAAGTAAGAAGGAAATAAAGAGTTTCTCTTTTTCTTTTTTTTCTCTATTGAACCTCTATTTTAATATTATTACTGTCTTCTGAAGTTACCCCCCGCCAAAAAGGACGGACCTTAATACTTGCACGATCTATAGAGATCATATCCTCCAAATATCTGTTTAGATCTCTTTTTTTAATATTTGTTATGTTATTTGCTAATGACTCTTTATTAATGTTCCATACATAAAGAAGTGAACCTGAAACATTAATTTCGGCAATATCACTATTCTCAAAATCAAAAGTATTATTATTGAGTGTTAAGCGTGCATCATCATACTGTAACATCTTAACACTTTCAGTATCACTTATTTCAAAATAATTATCTGCAATGTATTCACCTAGGAATTTATTACCTACAACAATAGCGAGAATAGTTCCCCGTTGGGATAATACACCCGCAGAACCAAGAGCATCTGAAAGGTATTCTGACTCTTTAAACCTATACTTTTCACTCCCCTCTACTAAGAAAGTATTCTCTGTTTTTTCCCTATTAAGTCTACTGCGGAGTCGATCAACAAGATCTATGCTTAATGCTTGTTCTGCCTTTAAACGTTCATTTTCAGAAACATATGCTTCACTCCCAATGAACCCCCCTTCCATCATTTGTGTAGAGACTGCATATATTCCATTATACTTATCAATCAATCCAGACTCCTTAAAACCTGGAACGCTAAAATCGGTAGTATCTATATTATATTGTTCCCCTGCTTTTTCTGCATATACAATAGCCGTAGTACTACCTATGTTATCACCTACCTTACCAGGGATAATTACTTCTTCCTTTCCTAAGAAAAAAATCTTTCCTCCCGCCGTTTTGAAGCGCGTCTCAGGAATCAATCGTTGAGGTTCTGTACTATAATTATTATAAATAATTATTTCGCCTGAAGATTTAACCAGCATTGGGCGTTCTTCGTCTGCTATTACCGAAGATGTTACCTCTTCAGTTATAGCAATGATATCAAAACCTAAATCTCCTTCCTTTGGGTTTTTATATACCTTAATTAACTCTGATAACTCAAGGTACTGATAATGTGGCCGAACGGTCATTGTAGTTCTGTCTCGATTATTAAAAAAAATGAAAATAGCAGCAACCACAATAATTATCTTAATAAATAAAGAAGTGATTTTATGATTGAAAACCTTGTCAATAGTGTGAATAATTTTTTTCTTTATCTGCCTGTTTCTTCTAGGGAGTACTTCTTTTGAAATATATAGAGGTGTGTTTTTTAGTAATTCCTTGCGAGAGAAGAGTTTTATATTTAAATCTCTTCTTCGAGTAATTGGTTTTGTAGATACATTAAGAGGTATTTTTACAGCCGGCTTTGCTTTATGAAAAGAACGAGTTGCTCTCGTTCTTTTTTTTCGCAATGAAATGCCATCTATATTTTTTTTTCGACCAGATTTTTTCATACTTTTTATTTTGTTTCTTGCTCAATATACGCAGCAATAATACCCAGAGCTGGATCCAAAAAAGCGTGTGTAGTATTCGCATCAGAACTTCGTATTGGAATATGAAGAAGTTCGATTCGTCCCTGTGTATGCATATGTTCTCTGAGGGAATCCTCTGCCATGAGTAATTCTTCAAACCACGACCTAACTTCATTATGAGCATTAACGATCAAAACATGAGGGAGGAGTCCTTGCTTGCTGTAGTCATCAAGCAGGGTATAAAATTCTCTGAACCAATACCTAAATGATTTTTTGATAGCATTTTGAGTTTCTTTTGATTCAACACCAAGACCTGTGTTTTTGTATAAATCTACAAGAGTACGTGCTTTTGCGGGAGATATATGTAATTCATCAGATAAATGACGAATGATGCCCTGCGTTCCAACAGGAATAGATCCAATATGTAATAGATTATCTTCCTTAACAACAATCATTTCAGTTACCTCACCACTGATATCAACGATTACCGCATTATCAACATGAGGCAAAAGTACACGTAGTTCCTGATATTGAACAAAAGTGTTCGATATAAATCGCGGAGTTCTATGAAATACTCTTTCAATGATGTCAGTAAAAATATTTTTAGTACCTGAAGACATTACTGATGTAAGAAAATGTATCTCAATATCTGAGACTTCTTTACCTATTGGATTTCTCATAGGGTATCCGTTTCCATATACTTCTAGATTTTTTCTTTGTATTAATTCAACATCATGTCCCGCATAGTCGATATTTATATCAAAAGAAAGTTCAGAATCCTGGTGAATAAGTTTTGTAGATAACTCATGAGTAAAAAGAAAAGCTTTTTTTGAAGAATACACTAGGTTCCTTTTTTGTGAACTCGACCAAGGAACAGCGACATTAATAACTATTTCGTCTAATGGTACGAGTGATTGGAGATAAATTTCTTGAGCAACTTCATCTAAAGTTCTCGCTGTTCTCTTAAAAAATTCTTCAAATGAATATTTATTGCCACCAGTAATATTCTTACGAACAGAACACAGCTCAATAGTTGAAATATTTTTTTTGTTTACAGTATAACCATATTGAACTAATGCAGCTCCAATTGATGAACTATCTATATCGAAAATGATGGTATTTTTTTTTGTAGTAATTTTTTTTGACATAGCACTATAGGGCAAGTAACTCTTAATTTTGCAGGGTTTTCTCCGCTTCTTCTTCTACTGAATGCTTGATCTTAAAAGCATTTTTTAACTCTGAATCTTTATGTTCTATCTCAACTTCTTTTTCGTGAATCTTGTGTTCCAATTCTACAACAGTTTTAGTCATTTTTTCAGTTAATTTGAGTTTTGTTCTTGAAACAAGGATTCCTGAGTATAACAGGAGTAACCCTGCTGCTACTAGGAGACTAATAATAACCACCCAGAATTTTGATAATTCTGGCATGAAACCTGATGTAATTTTATTGAACGCAGAATAAACACCGTAAAAAATAATAAATACAAGGACTAATTCAAAGGCTTTTTTCATATATTTAATTATATCACAAAATAAAACACGTCGTTACGTGTTTTATTTTTCCAGAATGGCTTTGATACGACGAACGCCTGCGGATGACGATTCCTCTTTTTTTATTTTAAATACCCCAAATTCTGCAATCTGTGATAGATCTTCCACATGTGGTCCTCCGCACAATTCCTTTGAGTAAATATTTTGGTCTTTATCTATAATAGTCCATACCTTTACGATATCTGGATATTTTTCCCAAAATGAACCAACAACATCAGAATTCTTTGCCTTTTCCTTTTCCATTAACTGAACGCCCATTTTCGCATTTGTAGTAATTGCATCCCTTACATATAATTCCACCTTATTTAATATCTCTCGAGAAACTTTTTCTCCATGCGTAAAATCAAAACGTGTTCTCTCTTCGGTAATATTTGAACCTTTTTGATGAACGTCATTTCCGAGTTCCTTACGAAGACCAGCAAGCATCAAGTGCGTAGCGGTATGAAGTGCTCTAATTTTTGGTGTGTCCTGAGATAAACCTCCTTTAAATTTTTGATCTGCTCCCGTTCGAGATAGTTCCTGATGTTCAACTCTTATTTTTTTACATTCCTCTAATGAGTCATCTGAAATTTCAATACCGAATTTTTTGGCCAATTTTTTTGACATAGATAATGGCAGACCTTGGGTTTGCTCTAGATCCATTAAAAATTTTCCTGTAATCAAGGTATGTGGATTTTCTTTTATTTTCTTAAATATTTTTACTCCACGCTTGATGATATTAATAACCTTATCCATTTCTGTTGCAACTACCTTTATTTTAATTGCTATCTTCTTTTCATCAACATTTTTAAAATATAAATCTTTATACATATTAACAACAGTATGAATAAGTTCTGGAATAATTTTTTCAGAACATTCCATTGCTTCGAGTGATGAATAAGCCCGCCTTAATATACGTCGTAGTACATACCCTCGCCCTGTATTTGAAATAATAACACCATCATTAATGAGAAATACAGATGTCTTAATATGATCAGCTAAAATTCGGGCATGCTTTTGTTCATATTTTTCTGCATTTTCCTTTATGATATTTAGTAGTGGTAAAAATAAATCAGTATCAAAAATATTATTTTTTCCTTGCGTAACTGCAGTTAAACGCTCCAACCCTGCACCCGTATCCACATTTCTCTGTGAGAGTTTACCTGTTACCTCACCTCTTTCTTGTTTATATACCATAAATACATCGTTCCAAATCTCCACGACCTGTTGATCTTTATCAGCTTTTTCAAATTCTGTATCAGATAGATCACCAAGTTCTCCGGTAAGGTCATAAAATATTTCAGTTGATGGTCCTGCTGGAGAATTAGGTCCTGCGGTCCACCAGTTGTCTTTTGAGTCTCGGTAATAAATTCGATTTTCAGGAATAAACTGTTTCCAAATTTCTACAGCCTCATTATCACGTGGAACCATATCATTTCCAATAAATACTGTTACATATAAACGCTCTGGATCAAGACCAAGACCTTCATCAGTATCAGTCAGGAATTCCCATGACCAAGAGATAGCCTCCTTTTTAAAATAATCACCAAGAGACCAGTTCCCAAGCATCTCAAAGAATGTCACGTGAGTATTATCACCGACTTCTTCCAGGTCACCTGTTCGCACACATTTTTGTGAACTTGCGAGACGCTTTCCAGTATCATGTTTTTGTCCCATTAAAAAAGGAATCAAGGGTTGCATACCCGCAGTATTGAATAATGTTGCATTTGTGGCCTTTGGATCATCAGTAGTAATTAATGATGCTGAAGGCAAGATAGCATGTCCGCGTTTTTCAAAGAACGCTAAGAATCGTTTTCGTATTTCCTGTGATGTCATATCTATCATTCTAAATGAAAGAAGGCAAAAAACAAATTAAAAAAGTCGATTTATATTTATTACATAGATCCACAATAGTAGCACTTCTCTTTTTATCTATTTAATTTCTGCAACAAAAATAAATACGAGATTTCTGTTAAGTTTTTTTCTAAGATGGAAACGCAAGTAATGGGCCAATTCCAATTGTAAATAATACTAAACCATAGAGTGAGTGCTCTATGGTGACTAATATCGTAGATCTAGTTTTTTCATAGGTCAAAGCAAACATTAATCCACCCAAGAACGTAACAGCGATAACAATCCAACTATTAAGAAAAGAATGACTTATTGCAAAAAGAAATGCATTTATAATAATAAATAACTTCCGATTCAATATTAACGAGTGGTATCTTTGAAAAAAGAAATTTCGGTAAATAATCTCTTGAGGTAATACCGAACCAAGACTATAGAAAAAAATAATTACTATCCACAAACGAGTATCCTCAATAACCAAACGAAAGAAAGATTCAGGTGATATAAATTTTATAAAAATAAGACCAAAAATTATAATTGGAATTAGACGAAATATAATTGATTTCCAAAAAAATGTAATAAGCTTTTTTTGAGGTTTTTTAATTTTGAATTTTGTATATTCATAGAGAGCGAATAGTACATATACAAAACCGATTATTACAGAGAATATTTTTAATTCTATAAAAGCTGGAAGAGCAAGTAAAAGAGGAATAATTACAAAGAGTAATATAAGCTCTATCCATAAGTATTTTTTTGAAACATCAGTAACATTCATCTCGTATATTGTAGATGAAGACTCATTTTGAGCAAGAAAAATCCTACAAGGTTTGTATCAATAACTATTTCATAGCAGATTCAGTAAGGTCATTTTTTTGTGAATGGTTATTTTTGTTAAATAATCGTTTAACGTAAATTTCTAAATTAAGCATTAAAGAAAAGGTAATAATAACAAGTATAGTTACCGCAATCCCCACTCCATACATACCAAAACCAACCGACATTCCAATTCCTGCCGCAACCCAAACCCCAGCAGCTGTTGTAAGGTTTGAAAGGTGATCTTGCTTAAATATAATCATACCAGCTCCTAAGAAACCAATACCTGTTACTATCTGAGCACCAACGCGTAATGGATCAACGTCTAGACCAGGATACCCAGCAACAACGTTTTCCGAGATAATAGTAAATAATGCTGAACCCAAGGCAACCAATCCGAGAGTTCTAATTCCTGCACTTTTTCCTGCATGGATTCGCTCTACGCCAATAAACGCACCAAGTACTAAGGCTAGTACCAATCGTAATATCATTTCAAATTCTGTCATAATTATATACTACCATGATACACTTTAGATAAAAAAGTCCCCCGATAAACTCGGGGGTTATTATTTTCTAAAAAAAATTAAATGCTACACCATAAAATAAAGACAAGCTAGACCCGCACGAGTATGTACCCTAGTGTTAGGGCAAACCGTCTTCACCATTTTCCATGACTAAATCCAATTTTAGGAGCAAGTGCACTTATTAATAAAAATAGAAATGCAGCTTATTCTTTAGATCTTGTAACACTTGGTAAATTGTATTTTTGTTAATTGCAATAGCTAATTTTCAATAATGCTCTCCAATAATTTCACCTGATTCATAAGCGGCACTTACTTCATTAATGTAGCATGTAGCAAAAAAAATTATCAGAAATCATAGATAAACCCATTAGTTGAATAAAACAATATATATTAAATTTAGGCAAGAATACCTCCTCCAAGGCATTCCTGTTCTCTATAGAAAACTACTGACTGCCCTGCTGCAAGAGTAGCATCAGATTCAAAAAATTCTATTTCTGCTGTTTTTTGTTCGCAATTAATATCTAAAATCTTGATATTCTTTACCTGACCTCTATAGCGAATTTGCACCTGAAGTATCATTCCTTTTTTGAGATGATTTTTATTATCAACAATATCAATAAGTGATACTTTTTTCTTAGTTCCTTGGTTTTTTTTTGGTTCCTGAGAAACCGTAATAGTATTTAGCTCAAGATCTTTGGCAATAACATAATAGGGTTTGTCATTCGTTCCTTTGTATTGAGGATTAATAGTGAAACCATGACGTTCTGAAATAGTATAAAATAATGACCCTTTGTGTGTACCAATTTTGTCCCCAAAAACATTTACAACCTCACCTGGTTGCTCATCAATATAATGCCCCAGGAAATCTTTCATATCTATTTCTCCAATAAAGCAAATACCTTGTGAGTCTTTTTTTGTTGCTGTTGGTAGATTATATTGTTTTGCTAATTTTCGGACTTTAGATTTTGGAATGTTTCCTATTGGAAAACGAACGTGTCTTAATTGCTCTTGTTCGAGTGTCCAAAGAAAATATGACTGATCTTTTTGAGCATCATTACCGCGCAACATAGTAACAGTACCAACAGCATCAACAAGCCTATCTACGTAATGACCAGTCGCGATATAATCAGCACCTTTTTCCAGTGCCCATTTCAAGAAGCCACCGAACTTAACCTCTCTATTACACATAACATCTGGGTTTGGAGTCCTGCCAGAACGATATTCACTAATCATATAATCAGCTACACCTTCTTTGTATTCTTTTTCTAGATCTAGCTCTACGAAAGGGATATCTAAATGAGCACAAACTCGCATAGCATCACGCCGTTCGTCTGTCCAAGTACATTCAATCCAATCTGGTTGCCATGTGCGCATAAAAACACCAACGACATAATATCCCTGATCTTTTAAGAGTGCAGCAGAAACCGATGAGTCTACCCCACCAGAAACCCCTACGAATATTGTTTTTTTATTTTCTTGTTTTTGCATAAAAAAACTTTACGTTATTAGTCTATATTCATAGATTGATAAGTAAAGCAATGTATTAGTTTGTTTTCGAATATTCAGATTCCAGTTTAGAAATTAATTCTAAAATAGTGGGTTCTGCGGGGCGGTCTCCGAAACCATCACGTAAAATAAAAGTCTTTTTATCTAAATAAACAGTATGGATATCATTAATAGCATATTCATAATCTGCATTTATAGGTTTAGGAACTTTATCCTTAATGAGGAGAAAAGAGTTTTTTACTACTTCACCTATTTTTTTTCCTTCACTATCTATAAAAAGAGATGAACTTTTAACTTGAAAACCTTCGCCGAATTTGCATCCTTTTTTAGCTATAAAAAAATCAATATTTAACCCATCTAAATTACTTCCGTATTTTACCTCGAAATAATTTGGAATAACGGATTGCAGAAATTTAAGAAATTTAAATTCAGTATTACTCCCTTTTTTCTTTGAGATAATTATCTCTCGGATTTTTTTTGATAATTTCTTTTCATCTTGAAAATCTTGAATTTTACCTATTTGGTACCATACATCATAAGCATTAGCATCAACAAATGCTAGTAGCCTCGGACTATCAGTAATATAAAAAGTAAATACTTCTTCTTGCTTCCATAATAAATAACGAAATATAACTTGAATTCTTGGGTAAGGAGAAGTATCTGTCGCCCCTAATGAGGTAACTGTTACTGGGAATTCATTAGAAGTAAATTCTTTTTTAAATTCTTCTTTAAGCACCTTAAATATACGAGGTTCATCTATTTTGTATGAAAGAATAATATGTTTCTTAAGATTTTTAGCCTGCCTTGTCTGCTTATTAATATTTGCTATTCTTTGCTTTCGAGCAATTCTTGCTTGCCTTGCTTTTTTAGCATTTTTATTTTTTTTCATTGTGTGGCTTTTTCTAGCTTAAGAATACATATTAAAAAAAATACGTCAAGTATTTTTTTCTAGCAAATGCATTAACTCAGAAAGCATCACAACCCGATTCTCTAAAAGTTTTGACTGTGCATCTTCAAAGCTAAACCAGCCGTGATTTTTAAGTTCTGTAGTCTGCCTAACTACCCGAGTATCAGATATAATACCAATAAAATAAATAACTTTTTTAATAATATCGCTTCCTCGTTTTTTAGGTATACGATATCGTTCTGTAAAAATAGTGTTACCAAAAAAACTATCAGCTACTAATTGCGTTTCCTCTTGTAGCTCACGAATTGCTGTTTGTAGATGGGTTTCGTTACCTTCTTTATGCCCTTTTGGAAAACCCCAATAGTCACCGTGCCCTTGCACTAGTAAAAAACGAATCTTTCCATTCGTGTTTATATGTACTGGTATAACTCCACATGATACTCGGTATCGCATAATATACTTTTATTATATCATAATCTCTAATCCAAGATAAAAACACTTTTCAGTGTCTTTTTTATAGCTCAAGAAGTTTTTTATATACCTCAAGAGTTGCATGCGTATCAGCTAGAGCAGTATGGGCACGATCATTCGTAATACCAAATCTGTCACAAAGAGAACCTAAATTATATCGAGTAACAGTTGCATCCTTGTGTAGTTTGGCAAAGGCAAATGAAATAGTATCGATTTTAGCATAGAACATTTTATTTTTGACACCTGTTGTAACAAATGCTTTTGCAATAAACGACCAATCAAATGCAGCATTGTGTGCGACAAAAATGCATTCTTTGGTTTTATCTGCAAAAACTTTCATAGCCTGTTTTAAGTTCGATGCAAATAACCATTCTGCTTCGTTATACCCATTAATTGAAAGTGCTTCTGGGTCTGCGTTTTCTAATTTTTCAGGTTTGATTTTTAATTCAAATTCTTCTACTATTTCACCAGGAACTCCTTCGTTTTGTTTTATAATGACACAACCAATTTCAATAATCTCCTGTGTCTCAGGGTCAAAACCAGTAGTCTCAATATCAATAAATGCTAAGTTCTTATTCTTCATACCTTGTATTGTACACAATCACTATTTACCGTAAATAGCGATTAATATTATTAATATGCTCCCTATAGGTAACGCCATAATAAATATTTCCATTTTTACCATGCAGGTAAAAATAATAAGGACTTTGAGTAGGGTTAATTGCCGCCTGAATTGAGGCTAAACCAGGATTCCCAATTGGTGTAGGTGTCAGTCCTAAGCGAGTATAAGTATTATAAGGACCGTCCTTGCGCAAGTCAGAAGCCTTAACTTCCCCATAAATATATTTAAAGGGTGCATCAACTTGGAGTAATTTACCCTGATCAAGACGTTTCCAGAGAATGCCAGCAACTGTTTTTTGTTCTTCAATGTTGCCAGTAGCTTCTTTCTCTAAGAGAGAGGCCATAATAATAATATCTTTAAGGGATCTACTAGATTTTTGGATTTCTACTTGCAATGAATCTGTTTTATTTCTAAAGGTTTGTGTAAGAACCCGTACAATCTCTGAGGTATCAGTAGACGGTAAGAAACTGTAGGTATCTGGGAATAAATATCCTTCCAAACCTTTTGTTTCTTTTTCAAATACGTCTTTATCGAATTCAAATGAGGAGCGGGAAATAATATCAGCTACCTGTATCAAAGTAGAACCTTCGGGAATCGTTAATTTTATATATACATCTCCATGTGCTCCCGTATTTAATCGTTGTGCAATCTCTCGTGGGTATTGTATTCCTGAGAATAAATAATCTCCTGCTTTTACTGATATGCCTTGCTGTTTATCAAGTAAAATAAGACTTATTCGAGAATTAAGAACACCTTCTGAAACTAATAATTCTGCAGTTTTATTTAATGAAAACCCTTGAGGAATAGTGATTTGTTTTTCTAACTCAAGCGATTGTGATCCAAAAATATGACTATAGAGAAACACCAAAAATAGAAGTCCCACAATAACAAAAAAACTAATAAGGTATATCAATTTTTTCTTCAAATGATTATTTTGCTTTTTATACAGATACAGATATTCAGACATAGTAATTACATCGGTAGGTTTGTTGGTGGTTCTGATTTTGTAGCTTCAATTCGCTCAACAGCGGTTGTTTCAGATACACGTCCAGGAATATGAAACAGGGTAGCTAATTCCTCACTGGTTAAAACCATAGGTTTATTACGTTTATACCATAAGAAATTTACATACCTCAAGAACCCTTCATTTAAACCAGCACGCTCAACATAATCATTGAAAAACCGTCTTTGAAGTATCGGATAGCGTGATCCTGTGAGATCCTGCCAAATCCAATCATAGGTAGTATCTTCATTTTTTCGAAATGCATTTAGATAATTAGAATTAAAAGCTTTAAAAATTGGTCCCTTAAAAAAGCCCTTAACTCCTTTATTTTCATTTTCTTTTCGTGCCATATATAGGGCACGCACAGTACATTCGAAGGCAGACTTTGACAGACTTCTTTCAATTGCCTTTACTTGTTCTTGCTCGGCATGTGTTAATTTAACAGTAGTAAATGGTTCATCATCCAAAATAGGCTTCCCTCTTCCCATTACTTCCTCAATAAATTTTTTAGCTTCAGATCTCCATGTTGTAAATTGATCAGCACGCACAATGAATTGAATCCATATTTGCTCACCAGACCTGATCGTTCCCAAATATTCTAATAGTGGCGCAATAGGGTCAATTTTCTGTTCTTCATCTAACGAGCCTACATTTTTATCTAACTCATAATCAATATAAGTTTTAATTGGCATAAAATCATCCTTTGCTAGTTTATAATCAGCTCCATATAAACTCCAAGAGTCTTGGTGATAATTATAATTAGGCACATAGCGTGTATAATCATCAACTTCATTAATTTCAGCCTGAGGGTATTGTGAATAAAGAGCGGTTTTTACGGTTCGTGCTAATTTATCAGAACATCTAATAAAGAAATAAATTTTTCCTTCGATAGATACTAACTCCAACGATG
Source organism: Crocinitomicaceae bacterium (assembly GCA_047637555.1). Classification (GTDB taxonomy): domain Bacteria; phylum Patescibacteriota; class Minisyncoccia; order Phycocordibacterales; family UBA1006; genus UBA1006. The sequence continues at coordinate 60,870 of JBLIKX010000001.1, read as the reverse complement.
AAGGATATAAGACAGCGCCATCCCATATACGATTATATTTACCCATAGCTCCTCCACCAAGATGATGAAGAACATCAATAACGATCTCCATTGCTTGTGGAGATTTATAGACATTTCTAGGGATACTGATTTCCAACATGGTATATGTTATATTTCCCAAAAAAGCTTTCTGCTTATAAGAAAGATATGTTTTCCAAAAAACAACCCCTAAGATAACAGGAAGCCAAACAAAAGCTGTATTAATTATTGCAGATATAACTACATTCATACCATTAGTGTATCACTTTAATATACAAAACAAAAAAACATACAGAGTATGTTTTTTTGTTTACTTATTTTTAAGTTTTTTCTTTGCTCCCTCAGCGAGAACGTACTTTCCATCTTCGTCCTTCTTAAAGTAATCCTTATTAGAGAGATTTACTAAAATAGTATTTTCTTTCAGATATCGTTCCTTGAGAACAGATTCAATAATTTCTTCTTTTGCTAATGGACCACGCTCATCAATAAGGTCTCGAATGACATCTTTTACAACGCCTGATCGATAACCCCATTCTTTCAATCCATACATCCCTCTTCCAACAAGAACAAATCTGTCATCTTTGATTAACTCATTATGAGTTGTTGCAGGATGAGCTTTTTTATCAAAGGTATCAGTGATAGATTCAGCCACTTCTCTAAAGTGCATAGGTGAACCATTTTTTTTCATAATGAGGTAGGCATAATCACGAATACCTCGAACTGAAATATTTTGTGAAGATGTTAATCCCCAATCACCAAGTGGATTTTTAGCCACAAGTTTTGAAAGCATAAGAAATTGCTGAGCAATCTCATTATCTACATAACCATCCTCAACACCATCTAAACGATCGAGGAATTTTAGAACCATTTGTTCTTCCGAAAGAAGTTCTTCGTCAGTTACATGGTCGTGTAGTTTTTCTAATGCTGAGTGAACCTTGTCAGTTAATTCTCCATTTACTGACCAACGAGCACGGAATTTTTTATCTTCCTTGTGCTTCTTAAAAGTATCACCTATAACAAGATGAAAATGAATATGATTCTGAATTAATTCATCCTCATGTGTATGATCAAGAAAATGGTCTTCAGAAACAACTCCACCAAAATTGTTTATCATTGTTTCAATTTCTTCAAAAACTTCTCGAGCTTCTTCATAATTATCAGATTTACGAATGGCTTTTAAGGCAGCGTCTTGAATTTGACGGACACGTTCTCGTGTAATATCATATTCTTGACCAATAGCTTCTAAAGTTTTTTTATTGATGTCTTCAAGTCCAAAACGACTTTCAAGGACATAACGATCTCTATTTTTTAATCCTTTCAAAAGTTTTTTTGAAGAGGTTTGTGGTTTAAAGTTTAGTTTAATTTTTCGTATTTTTTTCATAATATATATTCGCAAATTTTATCTGTACTTCCGTCACGATAACATAGAGTATTATTATTAGCAAGACCCTTGAAAGGGGTATTTACAAAATAGAATTATATGAGTATTGTAAATAAAAGGAATATTATTGAACTACTCAGTAAGCTGAAATTAGGTTCAAATAAGAAGATAAAAATAAATATTTAAAACCTAAAATACAAACCACTCATCTTTATTCCTATCATAATTTTAGTGATTTAAGAGGAAAAAACATCGTCAATAAGTTAAAACCACTCAAGGTTGAGTGGTTTTTTTATAAATGTTTTCGTAAGAATTCTCCGGTTACTGAATTTTTATTATCTACAATATTTTCTGGGGTACCCTTTGCGACTACCTTTCCTCCTTCGTCTCCTGATTTTGGACCAAAATCAATCATATAATCTGAACATTTAATCAAATCCATATTATGTTCGATTACCACAACAGTATTACCTTTGTTTACCAATCGTTGAATAATTTCAATTAATTTTTTTACATCTTCAAAATGTAGACCAACCGTTGGCTCATCTAATAGATACAATGTTTTATCTAATTGAGGTCGGTATAATTCAGAAGAGATCTTTACGCGTTGTGATTCTCCTCCAGAGAGAGTATTAGCTGGTTGTCCCAATTTTAAATAACCTAACCCTGTTTGTAACATTGTAACCAAACGATCATTAATTGCTGGAATATCACCAAAGAATTTTTGTGCGTCTTCAATATTCATCTCTAAAACTTGGTAAATATTCTTTCCTTTAAATTGAACCTGTAAGGTTTCTTTTTCGTAGCGTTTTCCCATACAGACATCACAGGTCACATGAACAGTCGGTAGAAATCCCATTTCAACAGCTACTGTTCCTCGCCCCTGACAAGCCTCACATCTTCCTCCTTTGGTATTAAACGAAAACCGTCCGGCCTTCCAACCACGAATTTGCGCTTCGGTTGTTTCGGCAAAGAGGTCGCGGATATGATCAAAGGCTCCTGTATACGTTGCCGGGTTACTACGAGGTGTTCTTCCAATAGGAGACTGATCAATTACAATTCCCCGAGAAATCTGACTAAATCCATGTGCCGTGTGTGCACGAATAACCTCATTTGATTTATTCCGTCGTGATAGACGTGCTTCCATATTTTTAGCCAAAACCCCATGCATAAATGATGATTTTCCAGATCCAGAAACACCGGTGATACAGGTTAGTTTATTTAATGGAATTTCAATATTCACATTCTTTAAATTATTATGAACAATACCTTCGATAGCAATTCCCCCCTTGTCTTTGGTGCGTCGTCTTATTGGTAATTCAATCTTTTTCTTACCGGTCAGATATTGCAAGGTAAGTGATTTCTTAATAGATGCTGGAGACTTTAATAATTTTTGTAATTCATCAGCAACAATTACTTCTCCCCCGTGCTTTCCTGCACCTGGACCAATCTCTATTAAATAGTCAGATGCAAAAATTGTTTCCTCATCGTGTTCTACTACGATAATAGTATTTCCTTTTTCAGTCAGCTCACGAAGGGTTTGAATAAGGCGTTTATTATCGCGTGCATGCAGACCAATCGTTGGCTCGTCAAGTACATATAGAGCCCCAACAAGTTGAGAACCTAGTTGTGACGCTAAACGAATACGCTGAGACTCTCCACCAGAGAGCGTATGAGCTCGGCGACCTAATGAAAGATATTCCAACCCAACAGACATAAGAAACTCAAGACGGTTTTCAATTTCTCGTAATAGCGGTGCTGCAATTTTTGCTTCTTTTTCGGTTAGATCAATTTCAGCCATGAATTCATAGGCCTCTGAGATTTTCATATCAACAAAATCATCGATGTTTTTTCGATGGTCTTCGTGATCAACAACATTATTATCTTTGTCATATTTTCCAAGAAACACTTGCAAGGCTTCTGGTCTTAATCGTGCACCCATACATTCAGGGCAAACATCTTCCCCAAACATATGCTTTGTTCCTAGTCCATTACAAGTAGGACATGCACCGTAGGGTGAGTTAAACGAAAAAAGTCGTGGTTCAATCTCGGGAAAAACATACCCATCTTCCGGACAAACTAATTTCGCAGACATCAATGTTTCATCAATTAATTCACCTGATTCTGTTTCAACAAGGATCTTGATCATCCCTTCTGACTCGTCGATAGCCTTCTCTACCGCCTCTCCTAGTCGCAATCGTACATCGTCCGGGTTATCTGTAAATTCATGAACGGCAAAACTATCCACAACAAAGTCAATGTCATGTTTTTTTGTTTTAGTCAGTTTTATTTGTTTGCGTAGACTCTTCATTGATCCATCAACGCGGGCCTTGGCGTATCCCTTGTTCAACATGTCATACATTAATTGATAGTGCTCACCTTTTCTTCCTCGAATGACTGGTGTTAAAATATGTACCTGCATTTCATCAACCGACACTCCCATAACCTTTTTAGCTTTTTTAGGATCTTTGTTTTTTTCCACAATCTTAAAAACAAAATCTAGAATTTCTTGATTTGAAAGTTTTTTGATCCGTAAACCAGAAATAGGAGAAAATGGCTGTCCTATTCGTGCGTAGAGAATACGCAAATAATCATAGATTTCTGTAATAGTCGCAATCGTTGAACGTGGATTATTTGATCGTGTTTTTTGATCAATTGAAATCGCTGGGGAGAGACCTGTAATTTCATCTACATCAGGTTTCGACATTTGGTTCAAGAATTGACGCGCATAACTCGATAGTGATTCAACATATCGTCGTTGTCCTTCCGCAAATATCGTATCAAATGCCAACGATGATTTTCCTGACCCCGAAAGACCTGTAATAACGGTCATTTTATTACGAGGGATTTGAACATCGATATCTTTCAAGTTATGCGTTCGCGCACCCTTAATAGTAATCCATTCCTGGTTTATTTTATTTTGATCTGCTTTTGCCATAATAGTATTCTTTCATTATAGTCAGAAAGTTTTATATGGAAAGTCTACCTAAAAATGTTCTAGGTATTTTCAATAAGGATCTAGAAAATTCAGTAAAAAAAATACTATAATCGTTGCACTCGTTTATTCATTTACTACAGTAATTCAAAATAGTTAAAATAAAAAAAATAGATGTATGGAGAAGAAAAAAGATATAAACAAGATTTTTTTATTCCAAAACCGTTTGAAAAATTTTTCTTGCTCTAGAATTTTTTTGTATTTATGTTCAAAGAACAACAACAATTTCATTTATATTAATAGTGAAGAGTCTTAATGTTCCAGAGCTAAGAACTTTTTTTGCTCCTAGTATAGAGATAAGAATTATAAAATACTTGATACTTGTAGTTATGAAGAATCATTATATTTTTTAGTATTTTAGGAATATACAGTGTCATCGAAAAAGAATATGTTTTTATTTCATATGAATTTAAAATAAAAAACCTTAATAACTGGTTTTTTATTCTTCACCTAGCCTTCCCTCCAACTCAATCAACTGATCCCGTACAATAGCCGCACGTTCAAAATCTAACTCCTTCACAGCATCGTTCATTGCCCTCTTTTTATACTTAATTAATTTTTTAATATTCCCACTAAAGGCAGAAAGATCTGTTTCCATTTCACTCAAAACCGTCTTTACATGTTCTGATTGCATACGTTCGGTAATATCATGAATAGTTTTTTTAATTGTCGCTGGAGTGATGTTATTCTTTTTATTATGGATCTGTTGCAATTTTCGGCGACGAGCTGTTTCAGAAACCGCAAATTCAAGAGCTTCTGTCATATGATCAGCATAGACAATAACACGACCATTCTGATTACGAGCAGCACGTCCAATTGTTTGAACTAATGATGTTTTAGAACGCAAAAACCCTGCCTTATCTGCGTCAAGAATCCCAATTAAGGTTACCTCTGGTAAATCTAACCCTTCACGTAATAAATTAACCCCAATCAAAATATCAAAGCTTCCCTTCCTAAACTCAGTAATAATTTTGATACGGTCCATGGTCTTTACATCACTATGTAAATACTCTGCCTTTATTTCTTTATCCTTGAGGTATATTGATAAATCCTCTGCCATTTTTTTGGTGAGCGTTGTTGCGAGTACCCGTCCGCCTTTTTCAATATCAATTTGTGCCTGAGCAATAAAATGTTGAATTTGACCTGGATAATCGTCCTCTGTTCGAGCCTTTACACCGTGTTGTTCTACGATTGGATCTAGGAGTCCTGTTGGACGAATAATTTGCTCAACCAGGGTTTCTGAGACCTCTCGTTCATAATCTGCTGGTGTTGCCGAAACGTAGACTTGCTGACCAACACGATTCTCAAATTCAGGAAATTGTAAGGGCCGGTTGTCTTTGGCACTAGGTAGTCTGAATCCGTGTTGTACTAAATTTCCTTTTCGAGATTGATCGCCTGCATACATCGCACGGATTTGTGGAATCGTCATGTGAGACTCATCTATAATTGTTAGGAATTCTGGTTTGCCGTTTTTATCATGAGGAAAATATGAGATTAGTGTGTCTGGAGCCTCTCCTTCTTTCTTACCAGAAAGGTGTCTCGAATAGTTTTCAATACCTGAACAATAACCAACCTCACGAATCATTGCCAAATCATATTCTGTCCGACGCTTTAAACGGTCATATTCTAAATATTTATTTTCCTTTTGAAATTCTGCTAGAGATTTATTTAATTCTTCCTTAATAAGTTTCATGGCAGTCTCTTTCTTGTCACCATCAGTCATAAAATGTTTTGCTGGAAAAATAACAATATGATCAATTTCTTCTAGGATAACTCCTGAAACAGGATTAATGACTTGAATTTGATCTACCACCCCTCCTGTGATATCAATACTGTACATAATCTTTTCAGACGACGTTGGCATAATATCAATAGTGTTTCCTATCGAACGAAATGCTCCAGGAGTAAGATCGGCCGTTGTTCTATCAAATTGAATTTCAACGAGTCGCCGCATAATATCTATTTTAGATAATTTCTCACCAACCGTAATTAAAAAGTTTTTGTCAAAATACTCTTTCGGTGAACCTAAACCATAAATACACGAAACAGATGCCACAATAATTACATCATTACGTAGTAACAAGGATTGAGTTGTTGCATGACGAAGGCGATTAATTTCATCATTAATTTGTGCGTCTTTTTCGATGTATGTATCACTCGCTGTAACATAGGCCTCAGGCTGATAGTAATCATAATAGGAAACAAAATAATGAACGGCATTCTCTGGAAAAAATTCTTGAAATTCCTGTGCTAATTGAGCAGCAAGTGTCTTGTTGTGGGCAATAACCAAAGTTGGCTGTTGGACTTGCTGGATCACATTTGCCATCGTAAAAGTTTTACCTGAACCGGTTATTCCTAGGAGTGTTTGTTTTTCCTGACCTTTTTTAAGTCCACTAACGAGAGTCTCTATGGCCTTTGGCTGATCACCTGCAGGTGAATATTCTGATTGAAGATTAAACTTTTGTGACATACAAACACTATAGCGAATTTATTAAAACAAAAAAGCCCTACGAGAACTTGTAAAAGAGGAGATGCTCATATGGTAATACCAGAACCCTAATAATATTTAGTACCCGTATCACAAGGTTTAACCTCAGGATCTAAAGTAGTTGCAGGAAAAATCTGATTTTAGTTTAACTTTAATAAAATATCCTGAACCTTTTGGGTAACTAGGAACAGATTTGAAATAATCATAATTATATAGTCTATCTCCAATTGTGGTACTCAAACCTTCATAATTTATAATATCAACAACTAATGTGATTCCTAGTCCAAAACTTAGATTTTCCCAAGAAGTATATGGACTTTATACCTAAGCACCCTTAGATGAATTAGGTTGAACGCAAGTTAAACAGCATGTGGGGGATAAAAACCATTATCTAAATTATAAATTTCTAATGCCATTTGAATTGTTCTAATACTTCCAAGTTGTTTAATATCTCAAGCTCGATCATCGCACAAGCTGCCTACAATAATGGTGGATAATAATCCAATAATTGAGATAACAAATAAAAATTCGATAAGAGTAACTTCTTTTGATGTATTCATATTTGTAAATAATGGCAGATTTAGCATGATAAGGAAATAAAAAATACCTCAAAAAAAAATAGAAGTATTGTTGTTTTATGAAGAAATATTTACTTTTTTCGAGGTTTATTAAAATAGTTAACTCTTGGAAAAATGCTTGATGGTCGTACTGAATTTAAGTGCATTTAAAAATGATTTTTGAATTATTTAATTAGTGACTACTTTTAATCTCCGACCACATTAACAAAGTCATAAAATGTGTCAACGTGCTATAGTTAGATGAATAAAGGAGTTCAGCGACTATTATGAATTGCATAATTTTTAAGAAAGCGAAAGTGACTGTAAAAATCGAAATACACTCGAGGTACAGTTCTATAACCAAGAGTATACCGTAAATAATATTCACTAGCGCTCATTTATTTCAATAAATTTTTCTGGATAACCAGAGAAAATTCCTAAAACAATAATTATGAGAGGCTCCAAAACAACCGCAATAAACTCAGTCAGAATTATCAATAAACTTCTTAAAAAACATAGGATTATTAATACCAGCTATGGAATTATCATTTCTATTAAAGGTAGACGAGACCATAGAACTACAGTTAAACACAGCTCAGAATCTGGATGTCATTTACTAACAGTAACTGGGAAAATGTATAAACAGCAGTTTAGGATATATGATGACGTCTCGCCAGAAGTGATCATGAATATTTTAAAAGAAAATTTAGGTGAGCAGTTTCGTTTTTTATAATACCTAATTAACACCCTTCTACTTTTTTATATCCTCTTTCAGTTGCATCATTTAAACTTCCAAAAAATACTATATTCTCTTCTTTAATACGATTTCCTTTTGTACATCCAACAGGATAGACTATCGATCCATTCTTTGAGCCAAAGAATTCTTGGTTCTCTGTTTTAATATTTTGATAGGTTTCCCATAAAGCAATTGCTTCATCAGAATATTCGATGAGTAGAGGATTACGCTCTAGATATGCATGGCGTTGGTACACTACCCCAAAGGAAAACATACCAAGTCCCACAAACATAATAAGGGTAACCCACAAAACCTCATCAAACCATTTATGATGTACCAGGTCCTTGATTTTTTTGTTTACTTTGTTTATAATCCGCATGTTACTCTGATTGTTAGGACCCATTATCCTGCTTTCTATTATTAACACTAAGTATACTACACAAGGTTCTTGTTTATAAGAACTCGTAATTATATATGGCACATAGGAAAGCCGGTGGTTCGGCAAAAAACCTCCGAGATTCAAATCCAAAGTATTTAGGATTGAAACTAGCTGACGGACAATCAGCACAAGTTGGATCAATTATTGTTCGACAACGTGGTACAAAAACCATGGCAGGAGTTAATGTAGGAATCGGAAAAGATCATACATTGTTCGCCTTAAAAGAAGGAACTGTAAAATTCAGTCATACTCGAAAAAAACATTTTAACGGGAGCGTTAAGATAAAAAAAGTTGTTTCAGTTATTGAAGGATAAAAAACCAACAGATTACTTTGTTGGTTTTTTTTCTTCTTTATAGTATTTTTCAATGAATTCCTTTTTAAATTCATTGAACTTTTCATCATAGATACTCGCTCGAATATCATCAACCAATTTCACAATAAAATAAAGATTGTGAATTGAACCCAGAGTCTGCCCCAGCATTTCCTTGGAACGCAGGAGATGATGAATATATCCGCGCGTGTAGTTCTGACAAGTATAGCATTCACAGCCATCAACGAGGGGGGTCCAGTCTTGTTTAAAGCGTGCATTTTTAATTTGCATTGGACCATTATAGGTATAAATTCGCCCATGACGAGCAACCCGTGTTGGTGATACACAATCAAATAAATCACAACCATTTTCAACACCTGCGAATATATCCATAGGCTCACCTATACCTAACATATGACGAGGCTTTTCCTCTGGAAGAATACTGTTTACCCATCCAACAGCCTGTGCCATATCGTCTTTGTTGAACGAACCACCAATTCCATATCCATCAAACTCCATATCACCAAGAACTCGTGCAGATTCTTCACGTAAATCCTGGAATCGCCCACCTTGAACTACTCCGAATAATGCCTGTAGCTCATCTGTATCAAGCTCTTCATGCCTCTTGAGTGATCGCTTGGCCCATCGGTGTGTTCTATCCATGGCTTCTTTTTGATAGAGATGGTCAGCCAGAGGACTCGTACATTCATCAAAAGCGAAAATAATATCTGCTGCCAAATTCCATTGAATTTCCATGGATGATTCAGGAGTAAAACGATGCTTTGCTCCATCAAGATATGATTTAAAGGTTACACCATCTTCATCAATATGAGCAAATTTTTTAGATTTCTTATAACCTTTTCGTTCTGAGACGACGATGTCTTCGCCACTAGCGACTTTTGAAACACCTGTTCCAAAAGCCTCCCCTAACGAAAAGACTTGAAACCCTCCACTGTCAGTCATTGTTGGACCATCCCAGTTCATCATTTTTGGAAAACCTCCCGCATCAGCAACCAGTTTGTCACCTGGTTGTAAGTACAGATGATAGGTATTTGCCAGTACAACCTGAGCACCGAGACCTTTGAGCATTTCTGGCGTGACACCTTTGACATTTGCTTTTGTACCAACAGCAACAAATGCTGGTGTCTGGATTTCCCCATTTGGAGTTGATATAACACCAGCCCTGCCTAATCCATTCATCTTTTTTGTAATTTCAAATGAAAACTTTTTCATGATTCAAAGTATACCCAAGAGTAATTAAAAAGGAAGAATTATTTAAATTACTAAAAAGACAATGTAAAAAATAGTGATTTTATGCCTATACGAATATAAAACACCCATTCAATACTAATTGATTTGGGTGCTTTTTTTAATTCCAACTAAATTTATTTCATTAAGGCTCATAGGGTACGATAGGTATACTTGTTTAAATGGGTCTCGAGCGTCAAACACTACCTCTCTTACAATTCCAATAATAAAACCAGGATTTTCTAAATCATAAAATATATCATTCTCAACTATATTAATCTCACGTGGAGCATTTATTTTAAAGGTACCATTTCCATGCCCTTCAACATTTAGCGTAATATCATGTGGAAATAGAATCCCATTTCGCGTTTCATCCACGTGAGAAAATAATGTTACTTCTGAGCTTGTATCATATAACTCTGAAATATACCCTATTAGTACTTTATTGTAATTTAGTACCTTATCACCAACAGCCAATCCAGTATCGTCACCTTGGTTGATCAAAAAAATATCAGATGAGCCATAAATATCACGACGTACAACATGTGCAGGTACTATATTAGTTAATTCTTGTAATAATAAATTTTTCTCCAATTCCTCTGATAAATAACGAGTACGTAGATTATCTATTTCTAATCGTCTAACATCTTCTTTTAGCGTTTGATTTTCATCAATAATACGTTGTTTGTTATAGAATGATTGAAAAATATTTTTTGATTCAACCTCTAACGCAATTCGGTCTGACCAATTTTTCTCAAACGGTTTTTCAAGCATGTCAAAAAACCAAGAATATATTGGTGTAAATAAGGCAATTAGTAAAAAAATGGTACCAAAAATATACCAACGTTTTCGTACCTGTCTTTGCTTATCGTAACGGTAACTCATCATCTTCGTGAATTAGGACTTCTTTATAATCGTCGATCCGATCAAGCACTAATCCCGTTCCAACTACGACTGCATACAAAGGATCTTCTCCTACGTAAACAGGTATTTCTAATTCACGCCTTAAAAGTTCATCTAATCCACCAATCATAGCTCCACCTCCAACAAGATAAATACCTCGCTGCATAACATCAGAAACAATTTCTGGTGGTGTTTTTTCAAGTACCTCTTTTACCCCCTCAACAATGATTAAAATAGAGTGATTAATTGCCTCGCGAATATCATAATTGTTTACCAAAATTTGCCGAGGTAAACCAGTAATAATATCTCTCCCTCTGATTTCTGATTCAAGTTGTTCGTGATCACTGATTGCACCAATTTTGATTTTAATTTCTTCTGCTGTTTTTTCTCCTACAAGAATTTTAAACTCATCACGAAGATAGGTAATGATATCTTGATTTAGCTTATCTCCAGCAATTTTAATATTTTTGGACTGAACCACTCCAGCTAGAGATATAACCGCAATATCGGTGGTACCTCCGCCAATATCAATAACCATTGAACCTACAGGTTCGAGAACCGGTAGTCCCAACCCAACAGCCGCAGCCATTGGTTCTTCAATAATATAAACTTCTCTGGCTCCAGCATTGTGAGAAGCATCATAAACGGCACGGTGTTCCACGTTGGTTATTCCTGATGGTACCCCAACAATAACGCGTGGTCTAAAAAACTTCTTTGATTTAGATTCTGCCTTTCGAATTAAATATGAAAGCATTTCTTCGGTAACATCAAAATCTGAAATTACACCATCTACTAGTGGTCGAATAACGTCAATGTGCCCTGGATTTCTCCCTAGCATTTCTCGAGCGTCATTCCCGACAGCGACTACTCGATTTGTTTTTGTATTCATGGCAACAACCGATGGTTCGTTGATTAAAACACCCTGTCCTTTTACATGAACAAGTGTATTTGCTGTACCTAAATCAATTCCAATATCATTTGAGAATTTATTATAAATTTTTTGTAAAAAACTATTCATAGTATTTTTTAACCTTCAGTGAAATAAGCAATTACTCGTGCGGGATCAATATATTCAGTATCACCTGATTCACGTTTAGTAATTTCTACGCCACCTTTTTCAAAAGATTTTTCTGAGTATACAATACGATATGGCATCCCCATAAGATCTGCATCATTCAGTTTCTGTCCTGGTCCAGCATCTCGATCATCAAATAGTACTTCAATACCAGCTTTTTTGAGATCATGATATAAATTCTCAGCTTCCCTGATAATATTTTCGTTTTTACCAAAAGTTACAAGGTGAATGGTAAACGGAGCAATTTCTTCTGGCCAAATAATACCATTCTCATCAGACATATTCTCAACGATAACTCCCATAACACGAGTAACACCAATACCATACGAACCGAGATGAATTGGAATTCGTTTACCTTGATCATTATTTATATACAAGTCCATTTCTTCACATTTTTGAGTTCCAAAATTAAAAATATTACCTGTTTCTGCAGTTTTTACTTTCTCAAGATCATCCGCAGATACACCTAGTTTTTTTAGAGTAGCATCGCTGTAAACTTCATGATTAATAGCAATACCTTTTTCTCTATTTATATAAATCTCATCTTCACCTGTCTCACAAATAGTTTGGAATTCATGACTAAATTCAGTAAAAGCACCTCCTGCTGCAAAAGTTACAAAAGTATCGTTACCAAGACCTAATCGGTCGTAACAACGTTTGTAAGCATCAATAGTTTTTTGATAAAAATCCTCATGTTGAGCTTCGTCAACTGAGAACGAATACATATCTTTCATAATAAACTCTCTTCCACGCATCATTCCTGATTTGGCACGTAATTCATTCCGGAATTTATTTTGGAACTGGTATACATAAATTGGAAGGTCTTTGTATGATGACACGTGATTTTTCATCATATTCACAATTGGTTCTTCGTGAGACCAACCAAATCCGACCTGACCTCCTGCATGCAAGTCCGATTTAAACCATACATCTACAATATCTTCATCCCATCGGTTTGTTGCTGCCCAAACCTCTTTTGATTGAAGAGAAGACATAATGAATTCTTGCCCGTTTATTGCGTTCATTTCTTGCCGTATGATTTCTTTGATGTTTTCAACTACCTTCATTCCGAGAGGTAACAGGTCATACACTCCAGCTAATTCTTTATTAATGTAACCTGCTCTAATTAAAAGTTGTGCGTTTTTTGATACTTCATCTGATGGTGCTTCTTTCCGCGTTTTTGTGAATAACTGTGACTGTTTCATATAGATTCCATAATACGCGAACTATAAGATATTTCAATATCTTCACATTAAAAAATATAAAATTATGTATTTTATGATTTAATATAGTTAAGGGGTTGCAAAAAATGAGAAATATAAAAAAAAGACAATCTAGTGAATGAAAAGTATGAAAAGAAAAAAGCGTAATATGAAAATGTTTCAATTCTTGATACTAAAATAGAATATATCCATACTATTCTTGGTATTGTGAAAAAAATAGTACTCAACTTTCTTCTCAGTTTTACATGGAAAAGAGGGCTTACTCAAATGCTATAGACTCTGGAGTGCCTATATATCTTAGAAGTAGATAATATTAAGGGAGAATATTTAAAATAGAAAGAGCAGCTATTTATAATAACTTTTATCTTGTAAAAATAACAATAATAAGTAATATAGGTTGGGTAAAAACTTGTGGGAATGATCTGTCAGATGTTGTAGTTAGTCTTCTCCCCTCACCGTCGAACGTGAGAACAAACGATAGAAATTATTATTAAAAACTATTGTGCAAGATTTTCTAAAAAATTTAAATTATGGCAAAAGTAAACGAAGCTCTTGTGAACGAAATGTTCGAAGCTGGAGCACATGTTGGATACTCAAAATCTCGACGTCACCCATCAGCACGTGAGTTCATTTTTGACTCACGTCAAAAGAAAGATATCATTGATCTAGAAAAAACATCAGTTCAATTGGCTTCTGCACTAGAGTTCTTATTGGAATTAAAGAAAGCAGATAAACAAGTATTATTTGTTGGAACAAAGGCGGAAGCGCGACAAATTATGAGAGCTGCTGCTGAACTTATTGATATGCCTTTTGTAACTGAACGATGGTTAGGAGGAACTCTTACTAACGCGAGTGAAATTAAAAAACGTGTAGATCGATTAGTTAAACTGGAAGATCAAACAGAAAAAGGAGAATTAATCGCAGCCAACAAAAAAGAAAAACTTATGTTGGGTCGAGAAATGGAACGACTTGAAAAGAAGTTCGGAGGAATCAAGGCTCTCAAGCGAGCGCCTGCTGCACTTTTTGTTATTGACCCAAAGAAAGAAGAGATCGCTGTCACAGAAGCACGGCAAATGAATATTCCAGTTATTGCTATTGCAAACACAGACTGTGATGTATCGGTTATTACTCACCCAATCGTAGCAAACGATACTAACGTTTCATCAATCAACTTCTTTACACAAAAGATTGCTGATGGACTTAAATAATATGGATATTTCTGTAGAACAAATTAAAACTCTTCGGGAAGAAACAGGAGTTTCTATTGGTAAATGTAAAGAAGCATTAACAGAAGCCGCTGGGGACATAACTAAGGCGAAAGAATTATTACGAGAAATCTCAGCTAAAAATGCAGCCAAAAAAGCTGACCGAGAATTAGCTGCTGGAATCGTAAGCGCGTATATCCATCCAAATAACACTATTGGTGTTCTTGTAAAATTAGGATGTGAAACTGACTATGTAGCACGGAATGAGGATTTTATTTCTCTTGCTCATAATGTTGGTATGCATATTGCTGCAATGGGAACAGAAAATATTGAGGAACTTTTAGAACAACCATTCATAAAAAATCCAGAAATTACGATTGCTAAGCTTGTTGAAGAAGCAACTCTAAAGATAGGAGAGCGAATTGAAGTTTCAGAATTCTCTCGATTTGCGGTATAATCAATCGCATGATATTTGTATATCTCTTAGGGATTGCTGTTTCGGGAACTGGAGTACTTCTTTTTCTGGAACACAAAAAGACAAAGAGTAATCTATTGCAGATTATTAAGAGATCGTGTAATATCGATAGTGTTCGATTTGAGAAACGACTTTCTAATGCTCAAACAAAATCAATTAATTTAAAAAAATATGTCTCTGCACTTACTCATATAAGCCTTAAAAAAGCTCTTGATTATAGTCAGTTACCTGTTAATAAATTAAAATATTTTATCAGAATGAAACTTCATTCTGATACTTACAAAGAAAAACCCTCTTCTTTTATTACTAAAATAAAAGAAAAGCCAACATTATAAACTTAATTAATTAGGTTTATATGCCACCTTAGCTCAGTTGGTAGAGCAATTGTTTTGTAAACAATAGGTCATCAGTTCGAATCTGATAGGTGGCTCATAAAATAAAAAAACACTGATTAAGTGTTTTTATTTGGAACTATTTTTACTAGAAATTCCCCATCTGTATATTCAAGTTGAACTAATTCTGGTTCCTCTCCATTCATAGTTGTCACGAAATATTCATATATATTATTGATCTCCTTACCAAATGAAATATTTTTACTTTGTAGTTGTGAATATCTATCCAAAGAAAGAATATATTGACGACCACGCCCTATCCGAATAAGATCTTCTTCTGATAGAAGATTAATATTATTATCCTTAGACCAAAGCAATAATTTCCTTGAAAAATTATCATAAGAAATAAATCCTGAATAGTTCTCATCGCCAAGTACCATCGTTGGATAAGTTTCAATATTATATAAACGTTCCAGAGTATTTGTTGTAGGCTCATCAAGAGAAGAATCCATCCAGTATACACGCACTTGGTTATATTCAGATCTAATTTGATCTAAAATAATCGATTGTCTTCGGCAATCAAAGCAATCTGACGTATAGAAATAAAGTACGGTTGGAATGGTATACTCACATTTTTGACTTAATTTTCTCACCAAAAGAAAATCTTTGATTTGTAGCAAGGTATAACGTTGTTTTAAAATTTGCACATCTTGATTATTCCCTCCTAGTTCACTTTCTAGGAATTTAATACGCGTTACTAATTGATTTAAATCCTTTGTTATTCCAACCTCTAGTTGACTGCCTTCAAAGATATTTTCACATGAAGACTCCTCAAGAAGTGCAAAACGTGTTTCTGTAGTTAATATATTTAGTGATATTTTTTCTTGTACATTATCGAGTTGTTCAATACGACTAACATTAACTCTATCGCTAATAAAAAAGGCAGAGAGAAATATAGTTGAGGTAATTAAAAAGGTAATAATATATTTTTTCATAATCAAAATCTATCACATATACTTCAATAAACGAAGAGAAGAAGGAGATTACGATAGAAAAATACTCTGAGGTATTATTTTAGAATGAAAGATATACAAAAAATAATAGTAACTATTGACCGTTTATTTTAGTAAATTTAGTTTTGAACGCTCTGGATATATAAGAAAGATTACTAAAACAACAACAGACTATCGCCAAATCACTTTCTTGTCAAAAACACTATTATAAATTGATTTGATAACCCAAAACGGAACAATAATACCATAAAGCACAAAAAATATTAAAATAGGAAATGGATTTTTTGACCGATCATTAACCAGATTTTTTCCAGAAAAAATCATAAATATAACAACAACGTATAAGATTAACGTAATAAATACACTCGCTTGAGCACTGAGAGTGTTCAATTCAAAGCCATTCCATTGAAACAAGGTAGACCAGCCAACAAGACTTGCTTGAATCACAGATTGAATAATAGCTCGAACAACAACAAACCAAGATAATATAAAAAAAATAATAATAGAAAGATAACTAAAAATACTCATAGGTAAGGTAAAGAATCCAAAATGACCTTGGTCTTTATTATAAATCAAATGGCGGTAATCATAAGAGTTTTTTATAAAACCATATCCCCACCGGATGCGTTGTCTGAAAAGTGCTCCTACGGTCTCTGGTGCGTTCGTATACGCAATAGCGTCACGAGACTGTCCAACCTTCATTCTGGATTCATGCATACGAAATGTTAACTCGAGGTCTTCTAGTTTATGCGCCTCTTTAAATAAACCAATTTCATTAAAAACGCGAGGTCGATACATAGAAAAGGCTCCAGGAACAACCAAGGCTCCATGCATTTTAGCCAAAATAAGCTTTGTAAACGCAAATAACTGATATTCAATACTTTGAGCAATTTGCGTAAGACTATGAGGTTTGTGTAAAACAATAGTTGCTCCTAGTGCATCTAATTTAGAATCACCAAGAAATCGTTCAACCATAAAAGGCAATGCTGTCGGTTGTAAAAAAGTGTCAGCATCAACAGTTGCAATTAAGTCACCTTTTACGTGCTCAAGCGCGAAATTAATAGCGGTAAATTTTCCACCGTTTTTTTTATTTATAAGAGTAATTTTTGGGTCATTTTTATACTGTTGCATGACCTCCCAGGTAGCGTCATCTGAACCATCATTTACTAATAGTAATTGAATTCTATCTCGTGGATATTCAGAATTAAATATTGATTTCACGGTTGAATCAATTGTTGTGTCTTCGTTCCAACACGCCACGACAATACTCACCAAGGGTAAACCATCTTGAGGTAGAGCAGGGTAATTATTTTTTTTCTTGAGGTTAAAAAAATCAAAATTTTCTAAGTAACTCATAAGAAAGAAAATTTGGAAATACAAAGCCACAAAGAGAAATAGGTAGTATATTATATCCATAACTATTACTATCCTACCTGAGCTAATTTTTTATTCAAATAAAAAAAACGACGTTAGTCCTTCATCATTTTTTTAATCTCTTCACCTGCTTCTTTTTTGCGTCTGCCAAAAAAATCTTCAACCTTGTCCAAAGCACTATCAATTTTAGCATGTGCTTGATCAGTGAATTTAGCTATTTTTTTTGCTATTTTTTTTAGACTTTTTTTAACAGCATTTGTTGTTTCAATAATTTCTTCATTCATTTTTTCCGCTTCAACGTGTTCTTCTCTTGCAAGATCTTGCGGGAAGATTCTTTTAAAAATAAGGACTGCTACAAACACATATAAAATACCAAATATAATTCGCGATAAAAATCCAAAAAAGTGAGCAAACACATGCATATCAAATCCAAGCACAAGCCCTATACCAACACCCGCAATATCAACTGCTACAATAATTTTAATCCAATCAATCCATGTTTTTTTCTTTAGTTCACTCCAATACATATACGCACTATTATACATTAAGACGAGACTCAGGTCATTATTTTATAATAAAAAATATAGGAGCCATTATTGTTTTATTATAGTAAAGAAAAATCTTTATATACTATTTTTCTTTCCTTTATTTATATAGGGGAATGTATGACATTTGATTTTCCCTCTCTGGAGGTTTATACATCGTGTTCATAGTTAATTTTATAATAAACCAAGCATATGAATTAATAGGATCAAAATCAAAATCTACAACTACAACTACAACTACATGAAATCATGTTGAATTTTTTGTATTTTTTTTTCCACCCAAGATTTATAGATAGCTAAGAGTACAGAGCTGGGTATATATAAGGAAATTATAAATTTAAAGAAATCATTAGATTCTGGATATCTCTCTCAAAAAAGTTAGAAAAAAATAAAGAGTATTGGGTATGTTTTCTGTTTCCTAAAAGGAGGATTGATATAATAAACTAATTTTACAAAATAAAAAAACGAGATGAATTTACTCGTTTTTAAATTTAGTAATCTTGAAGCTTCTTAATCTTATCATTAACCCTAATCTTTTCATGAACTTTTGCCTCAATCTGACGTATACGTTCACGCGTAACATCAAACTTACGACCAACCTCTTCCAGAGTATGAGAGATACCATCAACAAGACCATATCGTAATTCAATAATCGTTCGTTCTTTTTCAGTTAACTCATCTAAAATTTCTTGGAGTTGATCTTTCAAAATAGTTTTTGAAGAATCTCGATCAGGAGAGGGAATTGATTCGTCTGCAATAAATTCACCTCTCGTAGATTTCTCTTCTCCATCTGAACCAATAGGTTCTTCGAGTGACATTGTCGTTTGGTTAATCTTTCCAATCATATGAATCTTTTCAACATCAAGACCCATCTCTAAAGCAATTTCTTCGGGCAATGGCTCACGACCTAGTCCCTGACTCATTCGCTTGAAGACCTGTTTGTATTTAGAAATTGTTTCAACCATATGAACTGGTATACGAATCGTTCGAGATTGATCAGCAAGTGCCCGCGTGATTGATTGACGAATCCACCATGTTGCATATGTTGAGAATTTGTATCCTCGAGTCCAATCAAATTTTTCAACAGCTTTAAATAATCCGATGTTTCCTTCTTGAATTAAATCAAGCAGGGTTAGATCTGGAGATCGTCCAACATATTTTTTAGCTAACGAGACTACCAAACGTAGGTTTGCCTTTGCAAGAAGGTTTTTTGCTTCATCGTCACCAGATTCGATTCGTTTTGCTAGAGACACTTCTTCTGCAGCCTTAATAAGTGGATATTTACCAATTTCACGAAGATACATTTGAATAGAATCTTTGGTTTCTGGTTGTTTTTTAGTCGCAAAATCTTTTTCCAGTAATTCCTCGTCAGTCATGTCCAACATTCCTCCACCACCAGAACTGGTTCCACCTTCAACAATTTCAACCTCGGCATCACCAAGCATCCCATACAATTCATCAAGAAACATAACATCCTCTTCAATATCTGGAAATTGCTTTAAGATTTCTGCATAAGTTAAAAAACGACGTTTTTTACCTTTTTCAACCAAGGCCTTTGCTTTTTTATCTCGAGCTTCAATTTCTCGTTGCTCTTGAATATGAGTTTGCACAGGATCCACCTTTTTTTTTGTAATTTTTTTTGTAATTTTTTTTGGTGCCATGATGGTTTTTAAATTTGATTAGTAAATAAATAACTTGCTCTATAAATTTCTTTCGAAACATCAAGAAAAATAAAACAAAATTATAGGAATAAATGAACAACAGTAGATACAACTTGCGACTATTTCTGTGTTTAATTATTTTTGAATAAGATTTTTTAAATCTTTTTTTAATAAAAGTATTTTTTGAAGCTCAACCGTTAATTCAGCCAGTTTTTCTCCGTCTGCTTTTGATTCTGTCTGGCGAGTTTCTTCAAGCAACTGTGCCGAGCGATTATCCAGTCTACGTATTTTCTCTTCTGCCAACATAGTTAATAACATAGATCCAAATGATTTTTCTGATGTATCTTTGTATTTATCTTGTAAGATAAACAACTGCATGTTTTTTTCAGTTTCGGGTAACTCTGCGATGGTAGTCTTTAATTCTTCATCGTAGAGTTCGCTATACAAAGCTTCAATTTGAGCCTGAATCTCAAGTTCAATTTCGTAGTCTTGGTCTTTTGTAAAATGAGTGATAAGCGCTACTTCCCTTTTGATATCTCGTTCAGATATCGGAGATACATTCTTTGTATAAACAAAATGATTATCAGATTTAATAATATCATCTTGATCAGGTTTAAAACTTGTGAAATCATTTCGTACAGCCTCTATGCTTACTCCTAAAAATAATGCTAATTTTTGCAACACCCTATCTTGGACCATTGAGCTTTTCATCAGATATACAAAGGTAAAAAGGTCAGTATCTACAAGTTTCTTTTTTTCTTCGAAGGTGTGATCTACTCGATTGAATAATTCCAGTCGATAATCTATATAATCTTTTGAGTCATGAACACAGAGATCCCACTGTTCTTTACTATGAACAATAGTATCAGCTGGATCCATGCCATCAAGCATCATAATAATTTTTACCTGCATGCCGTGCCGATAAGCGGCAAGAACACTTCGACGTGTAGCTTTGACTCCGGCCTTATCACTATCAAGCGCCAGGAAGATGTTATCAGTAAAACGTTTGATCATATTTATATGATGATCAGTTAGTCCTGTTCCTGATATGGCTACCGTGTGAATATATCCAGCCTGCTGAGCCATAACTACATCAAACTGTCCTTCTACGAGAATACATGCATCTTCCTTACTCATTGATGTCTTAGCTGTGTGATAGCCGTAGAGAACCTCTGATTTATCAAACAAGGGACCTTCTGGGCTATTGATGTATTTGGCACCCTGAGTATCTGGATCATCAGTAAATATACGTCCGGAAAAACCAACAACTCGTCCACGCCCATCCATAAGAGGAAACATAATTCGTGATCTAAATCGATCATAATACCCACTTCCTTCTTTTTTAATAATCAATCCGACAGATTCGATGTCTTGGTCTCGATATTTTCGGGAATGAAGATATTCATAACATTCACGCCATGCATCTAATGAAAAACCAAGCCGAAACTTAATGATTGTTTCCTTGGTAAGACCTCTTTTTAAAAGATGCTCGACTACTTCAGTGTTTTTCCTCAAGTTAATTTCATACCATTTTGTAATATCATCCAAAACCTTGAATCGGATAGTTGTTTCATTATGTTTTTCTAATGAAATAGCGTTTGATTCTAACTTTATACCTGCTTTTTCGGCAAGTAACTTAAGTGCATCATGGAATTCGATGCGCTCAATTTCTTGGACAAAAGTAAAAATATCACCACCCTTACCACTTGAAAAACAATAGAAAAAACCCTTCTCTGGTGAAACAAAGAATGATGGGGTTTTTTCATTAGTAAAGGGTGATTTTCCTTTGTATGTCTTTCCTGCCTTTTCAAGCTTTACATATGATCCCACCACATCTACGATATTCAATTTATCTTTAATGATGTCGGTGTTTTTCATGGTAATGATTTAATTATGAAATATTATCTCCAAGTTCAGCCTCAAGAGATTTAATTTCTCCTGCTCGAACTCGTCCTGGCATTTTATCAAACGAGATAAAATCATTTCTGAATCCAGTTCCTGCTGGGATAAGATTTCCAACAATAACGTTTTCTTTTAGACCTCTCAATTCATCAATTTCTCCACCTGCTGCTGCTGATACCAAAATACGAGTGGTATGTTGGAATGATGCAGATGATAACCATGATTTAGTTGAAAGAGCTACCTCTGAGATACCTTTTACAACGGTTACCGCTTTTGCTCCTAGTTTTCCTTCAGCTTCTACAAGGTTATTCTCTTGAGTAAGTTCAATGTATTCAACAACATCTCCTGTTGAGAATTTTGTATCTCCTGGTGAAGTAATTTTACGTCGAGAGAACATCAATCGTGCAATAATTTCAATGTGTTTTTTTGAAACTGGTGCAGAGTTTAATTCATAAACTTTTGCTACCTCAGAAATTACATACTCTTGTGCACGAGAAGTACCTGCAATATCAAATAAATCATCGATACTTGCAGAACCATCTGTAACCAGATCTCCAACCTCTACACGGTCATTTTTCTTTACAACAGGAGTACGTCTTTTATCAAGAGCATATTCAATCGTTCTTGTTTTATTTGCCCCAACGGTAATTTCAGTATCAGATAATACTTCAATAATCTTAACACCTTCCTTTTCTCTTACATCAACAACAAGACCTCCTGTTTTAGAGATAAGTGCTGGTGATTTAATGTTTGAACGTTTCTCAAACAACTCTTCAATACGAGGTAGACCCGTCGTAATATCTAACCCTGTAACCCCTCCCGCGTGGAAAGTTCGAAGTGTTAGTTGTGTTCCTGGCTCACCAATTGATTGAGAAGCAATAGTTCCTACTGCTTCTCCAACCTTAACCAAAGCATTTCGCCCAAGATCAAGCCCGTAACATTTTTGGCAGACACCATGAAGTGAATCACATTTGATTGGTGTTCGTACTGCAACCTCAGTAATACCAGCGGCAACAACTGTCTCTGCATCATTACGAGTAATAAGATGGTTCTTCTTGAGAACTGTCTCTCCTTTTGCATCGACAATTTTTGAAGATGTAACACGTCCAAGAATATTTTCCAAGAGCGGTTTAATAATTCCATCATAATTAATATCAGTCGCAATAATATGCTTCTTTGTTTTACAGTCTTCTTCTGTTACTACAACATCTTGAGCAACATCATGAAGTCGACGTGTTAGGTATCCAGCAGAAGCTGTTTTTAGAGCCGTATCAGTAAGACCCTTACGCGATCCATGAGTTGTAATAAAGTACTCAATAGGTGTAAGCCCTTCTTTATATGAACTTAAAATTGGGAAATCAATCGCACGTCCTGATGCGTTAACAATAACACCCTTCATACCACCCATTTGCAACATGTTTGATGTTGAACCACGAGCTCCAGAAGTAACCATGTCGTAAATTGATTCAGATTTATGAAGATTTTCTCCAATAACCTTTTCAACTTCAACCTTAACCCCTTCCCATAATTCGATAGTTTTTCGATATCGTTCTGGTTCAGAGATAAGACCTTCATCATATTGACCTTGAATCTCTAAAGCCGCCTTTCGCCCAGTGTCAATAATAGCGTGCTTTTCCTTTGGAATAATTGCATCTGAATAACCAAATGTTGAACCAGAGAAGGTTACATATTTGAATCCAAAGTCTTTAATTTTATCAACAACAGGAGCTGTTGCAGCAATACCATATTTTTCAATTAATCGTGCAATAATTTTTGAAATATCTTTCTTCTTAATGTCTTGATTCAAATAACCAAAGTCACTAGGCATAATACTATTAAATAATAGTCGCCCTACGGTTGTTTCAAATGGCTTTCCTTCGAATTCATCATATCGTGATGAATCTGTTGGAAGTACGTAAATTTTTGCTCGGAAATCTACCTTGTCAAAATCATAACAAGTAATAGCTTCGTTTGGTGATGAAAAAATCTTTCCTTCTCCTAAAGCTCCTTCAATGGCTTTGGTCATCCAGTACACTCCTAAAACCATATCCTGTGATGGAGCAACCGTTGGTTCACCTGATGCTGGTCGCAATAAATTTTTGCTTGCAGCCATAAGCTCTTTAGCTTCGTATTGTGCTTCTTCTGAAAGCGGTACATGTACGGCCATTTGATCTCCATCAAAGTCCGCATTAAATCCGTTAACCGAAAGTGGGTGCAGCTGAATAGCTTTTCCTTCAATAAGAATTGGCTTGAATGCTCGGATTGAAAGTCGGTGTAATGTTGGGGCACGGTTTAAAAGAACATATTTACCATCAATAATATTTTCAAGAATATCCCAAATTTCGTCTGTTGGTGATTCAAGTAATTTTCCTGCTCCACGTACATTAAACGCCATTTCACGATCAATAATCTTTGAAATAACAAATGGTCGGAAAAGTTCAAGTGCCATGTTTTTAGGAATACCACATTGGTCGATTCCTAGTTTTGGACCAACAACAATAACAGAACGCCCAGAATAATCTACACGTTTACCAAGAAGATTTTGTCGGAACAAACCTTGCTTACCCTTTAGCTGGTCTGAAAGAGATTTAAGATTTCGTTTTTGTGATGAAGATTTGGCAACCGTTCCTGAATGCTTACGAATAGTATTATCAATAAGCGAATCACATGCTTCTTGAAGAATACGTTTTTCGTTTCTTAAAATTACATCTGGTGCTCCAATTTTCATGAGTTTCTTCAAACGATTATTTCGGTTGATTACACGTCGATATAGATCATTAACATCAGATGTTGCATATCGTCCTCCTTCAAGAGCAACCATAGGTCGCAAAGCCGGAGGAATAACTGGGATCACTTCAAGGAACATCCATTCTGGACGGATATTTTCTCGATTAAGTGACCGTAAAAGTGAAAGTCGCTTTTCGATTTTTGTTCGAACAGCAACTGACTTTGTAGCGTTTACTGCAGCTCCAAGCTCTACCTCAATCACATCTAGATCAAGTGTCTTGAAGATGTAAAAAATTGCTTCTGCACCAATACCTGCTTCAAAAATTGAACCAAATTTTAGTGAATAGATGTTATATTCATCTTCAGAAATAACACTATAAAGAACAATATCTTGAATCTGTTTTTTTGTTTTATCAAAAAGACCTTTCAACTTCTCTTTGTCTTCATCTGATTCAAGAGTTTTTTGCTTTGCCTTGTATTCTCGCTGCAACTCCTTCAATACATTTTCTTTTACATCCTGGTGTACATCAGTAATGATGTAACTTGCAAAATAAATAACTTTTTCTAGTTTTGAAACAGGTATGTTAAGTACCAATCCCATTCGTGATGGTATCCCTCGTAAGAACCAAATATGGGCAACGGGTGAAGCCAAACCAATGTGTCCCATTCGCGAACGACGGACAATAGCTCGTGTTACCTCAACTCCACATTTTTCACATACAATATCACGATAACGAATACCTTTGTATTTTCCACAGTAACATTCGTAATCTTTTTCTGGACCAAAAATTCTCTCATCAAAGAGTCCATTCCTTTCAGAACGACCTGTTCTATAGTTAATTGTTTCTGGCTTGGCTACCTCACCATGAGACCATGACCGAATTTTTTCCGGTGAAGCCAAGCGGATTGAAACCTGTTTTTCTTGTTGAATCTTTTTCATAGTATCTGTTGTATTCATAATAATTATGCGTTATCTGATTCTGAGATTACCTCTGTTGCTTCTACTTCCACAACAGCATCTTCATCAATACTAATAAGGTTGTTTTCTCGAATAATATCAAGATTAACATCAAGACATAATCCTCTCAGATAATTTACCAACACTTCAAATGAAGCAGGTGTATTCTGTTGAGTAATCTTTTGACCTTTAATAATAGAATCAAAGGCAGCTGATCGACCAACGACATCATCTGATTTAATGGTTAACATTTCACGCAAGGTATGCGCTGCTCCGTATCCTTCAAGAGCCCAAACCTCCATTTCTCCAAATCGTTGTCCACCAGATTGAGCCTTACCACCAAGAGGTTGTTGGGTGATTAGTGAGTATGGTCCGATTGAACGCGCGTGCATTTTGTCATCGATCATGTGGTGCAGTTTCAAGATATACATATACCCAACCGCAATATCTTGATCAAACTTTTCTCCTGTTCGACCATCAAAGAGCGTTACCTTACCTGTACCAGAGAATCCAGCCTTTTCAAGTTCCTCTGCAATTTCATCAGCAGTTGCTCCGGCAAACGAAGGAACAATTGCTTGGTAACCTAGAGCATCCGCTGCCAGCCCTAGATGCATTTCAAGAATTTGTCCCAAGTTCATACGTGAAGGAATTCCAAGTGGCGTCAAAATAACATCAATAGGTGTTCCGTCAGCCATGTATGGCATATCTTCCTCTGGAAGAACAATAGAAATAACCCCTTTGTTTCCGTGACGTCCAGCAAGTTTATCTCCAACCTTGATATTTCGTAGTTGTGCAATTTCAATATAAACCTTCTTTAATACTCCTGATTCAAGTTTATGCCCTGCATCTCGTGAGAATATTTTTACCCCAATAATTCGTCCTTTTTTTCCGTATCCTAGGCGAAGGGATGTGTCTTTTACATCTCGTGATTTTTCTCCAAAAATTGATCGTAAAAGTTTTTCTTCTGGTGTAAGTTCAGTTTCACCCTTTGGTGTAACCTTACCAACGAGGATATCGTTTTCTCCTACGTATGCTCCAACACGGATAATTCCATCTTCATCAAGATTTCCAAGCTTTCCTTCTCCTACGTTTGGAATGTCGGTTGTAGTTTGTTCTTCTCCTAGTTTTGTATCACGAACAACACATTCGTATTCATCAATTCGAATTGAAGTAAAAATTGAGTTCTTAACAAGTTTTTCTGAAAGAATGATTGCATCCTCAAAGTTTTGCCCATTCCAACACATAAATGCCACAAGGACATTTTGACCAATAGCTAATTGTCCTCCTTCTGTTGTGGAAGTATCAGCGAGTACTTCATCTTTTTTAACTTTTTGACCTGATGAAACTATTGACCGTTGATGGAAGAATGAGTTTGAATTCGTTCGAATAAAGTTAATTAAATTATATGTTTCAAGATTTCCTTTTGAATCCTTAACGACAATATGCTTACCATCTGACTCAACGACTGTTCCGTTTGAACGTGAAATAACCACGCGACCAGTATCCAGTGCCGCTTTTCCTTCCATACCTGTTCCAACAAGTGGAGCTTGTGGAACTACCAATGGTACGGCTTGCTTCATCATGTTTGACCCCATAAGAGATCGATTTGCATCATCAGCCTCCAAAAATGGAATCAATGATGTTGCAACTGAAAATGCTGCGTTTGTCGCAACGTCAATATAATCAACATCTTCTCGCGTACAAATACCTGGTCGTGTTTTAATACGAGCCTCTACAATTTCATTAGTGAATTTACCATTTTTTTCATATGGGTTTGATGCATGGGCAATATTATATTTCTCCTCATCCATTGCGTTAAGATATTCAATTTCCCCTGTAACCTTTCCTTTAATAACTTTCGCATACGGAGCTTCGATCATTCCGAAATTATTAATTCGAGCATAAACACTCATACGCAGAATCAATCCAATATTTTGTCCCTCTGGAGTGTGGATTGGACATACACGTCCATAATGAGACGGGTGAACATCCCGTACCTCAAATCCAGCACGCTCTCGCGTAAGACCTCCAGGTCCAAGAGCAGAGAGTGTCCGCAAGTGAGAAATTTCTGATAGTGCGTTTTCCTGATCCATATATTGTGACAATTGAGATGTCGCAAAAAACTCTTTCATTCGAGCTTGGAATGGACGTTGGTTAATCAAGGTCATTGATCCTGTCGTATCATTATCAACAGTCGACATTCTATCTCTAATATTTCGTTTCATTTGAGAAAGAGCTTGTCTTACCTTTTGCTCCAACAATTCTCCTACGAATCGTACACGCCTTGAACCAAGATGATCAATATCATCAGCCTTTGATGTTGGGTCAATGTTCATATGAGCGATCTTTGTCATTATAATAACTAGATCTTCAACTTGAAGTGTTTGCTCGTAAACTCCTTTCTTTGGAAGTTCTTTGTCAAATCGTTTATTGAAATGATATCGGCCTACTTCTGACATATCATATAAGGTATCTCCAAAAATAGCTTCAAAATATTCAACAAGTGCATCGGGTGATGCTACTTCTCCGTCTCTAATCCGTCGATATACATCAGCGTAAGCTTCTTGTTTATCTAATGAGGTATCTTTTGCTAGGGTTGCTTCAACTTGTTTGTACGCTACTTCATCATGTTTGAAAGCTTCAAGTATTTCTTCGGTTGTTTCCAATCCAAAAACACGCAATAGTGCTGTTGCAGCAAACTTACGTTTTTTATCGATTCGAACATAAATGGCTCCATCCTTGTTAGATTCAAATTCAATCCACGCCCCTCGTGCAGGAATAAGTTTAGCTCCAAAGAATGGACCCTTAATATGGTCATCCATGGTAAAGAATACTCCATATGATCGTGCTAACTGAGGCACAATAACTCGCTCAATACCATTAATAATAAAGGTACCATGAGGTGTCATGAATGGAATTTCAGTTAAGAAAATTTCTTCTTCTTTCGTGGAATCCAGTGTTTTATTATAAAGAGAGACCTTGGCCTTTAATCGGGCTTCATAGGTTTTTTTATTCTCTCGAGCATAGTATTCGTCAAATTCTGGATTTTCAACTGAAAATTCCAAGAAATTTAATTCAAATTTCTTTTCTGAGTAATCCATAACTGGAGAGAACTCCATAATTGACTCTTGAAGGCCTCCGTTCATAAATTTTTCAAACGATTCAATTTGATTTTCAACCAGGTTTGGCATTTCAATCAATGGATCTTTATATTTTGAAAAATATTTTTTTTCTCGTGTATTCATAACGGTAAATGCACCAAAGAAGACTTTGGTGTTTTAGTTTTATACTTTTTTAAGGGTTAGTAAGGAGATAAACATATAATAATGTTGTACAGCAACCCTAATGCAACAGGAACTCAATCAGATATTAGGTACTAAGCATATTACGAATTTTTTTACAATTGTCAAAATTTAAAGAGCAATAGAAGGGTATTGCTCTTAATTATATATTTTAAATTACGCTTTTTATCTAGTTAGATGTGGACTTTTTCATAAAACCCACACCTCCTTATAAACCATTTTTTTCATAACCGTATTCTAAAAATTATTGTAGCTGAACTCAATCAGATTTTGGCATAAATTATTTATAATTTATCAATTAAAATAATATTATGACTTTTTACGTTTCTTTGCTAGTTTAAATGAAGATTTTTTGTTTTAAAATTAAACATTATGTGTGCAGATTGTTTTAAATAAAAAACAATTTTTTTTACACAGCCCTTGGGTTAATATTGACTTTAATTTTATTATACCAAATAAAAGACCTAAAGCAAATGTTTGCTTTAGGTCTGAATTATTTAGTTAACACAACGAAACATTAGATAGATCTCTAAATCTACCAAGTGCTGTATATAATGTTTTCAGCCAACCAATTAAAGATACTTGAAGTACCTTATTATCTTCAGCAAAAAATTCAGATGCAATGCATCCTGAATCAAAGGTAGATCCTTGAACGCGACGTGTTGTCATATCACTCAAAGGAATCAATGCTAAATATTCTGCAATAACCCTATCAAAAACAGTGTGCAAGCATGCTGTACCATTATTATCAAAACCTGACTCTTTTTTATATAAAAAGTCTTGATAAAGAAATTCTTCTTCGTTATCTTCGCTTAGAACAATATGCTGACCATTAAAATAATTATCAGTATTTTTTGTTATTAGATAATTATAACCATACATTATAGGAAGTGCCGTATAAGGAGCATTACCTTTTGAATAATAATAATGACTTGGGTTAAACTCTTCTAAGGGTACATCTTTAATGTTTGAATAAAGATGTATTCCATGAGAAGTATTTTTTTTGAGAAAATTAAACAACTCATTAATCTTTGTTTTATTAATGGATTTATTAACAATCATATTTCTTAAAGAATTTAAAAAATAAAGACTTCTTTCATCTGTCTGTCTATAATTTTTTTTTAAACGAATTTGAGTAAAATTTAGTTTTTTTAAATACTCTTTTGTTTCCAAGACAGAATCGATAGCAATAATTTCATCATCGTTGATCTCTATAGGCTCAAGTTGGCAAAGATCGCCCATTAGCAATACAGAAATACCACCAAAAGGTTTTTTGTTTCCTTTTGCCGCCTGACATGCAATGTTTATTTGTCTTAATTGCTCATCAGTTAGCATACTAACTTCATCAATAACAAGTATTTTTACTAGCCGCAACAATGCAGTAACTAATTGATTACGCTCAATAATCTCATGGTCTTCTAAATTGTAAGTTCTCAACTGGCAAAAACTAGAGATAGTTACACCACCAATATTATTTGCAGCAGTTCCAGTTACAGCTGTGAGTGCAACATTTATCCCTTTTATCTCGCAAAATTCTTTTAACCTGCGAGCAAAAGTAGTTTTTCCTGTGCCAGCAGCACCATCAAAAGTAATATTTTTAATCTTATTAATAAGTAAATATGCAGCAATATTAAAAGCTTTTGATCCAAAATCACATTTTTTTTTCATATTTTTTTTATTAAATTATTATTTATTTTAAATCAATTATAAATTCAATTTTTGAAATGTCAAATATAAAAACCCATATACTTAAAATATATGGGGGTTTTTACTATTTTTTTCTTCTTTGTTGTGTTTTATTCGGCCTTGTTATTTTAAGTTCAGAAATAGAATCTTTTTTCTTGCGATGTTTCTTAATAACAGGGGTCCTTCCAAAATTTTTCTCGATATCAAAATCAAGAACGCAACCATGCCATATATAAGTCATTTTTTGTTTTACATGACTAAGATATTCTTTTTCACCAAACCCCGTAAACCAACCAATCAAAGCCCCATTAACCTTTCCAGGTTCTATATATTCTTTGATGAATCTAGTCTTCCATTCTCGATGTATTACAATATAAATACCAGAAACACTAGGGTCATGTACATAATTCATGACAACTTCTATCCAATCTTGAAATGAAACATAGCGATTAGGTAAGTGAGTGCTCGTTATGTTTTCTATCTGCCTCTTATCATGTCCGTGCATCTTTTCAATAACCTTGAGCTGAGTTGGGAATAAATCATGATCTGAAATAAAAATAGTGCTCATATCAGAAGAATGTCTATCTCTAGGAATTAGAATCTGTTCTTTTTTTCTATAGTTCATATCTTATAAGATTTTTTTTAACTATACCATTTACTAAAAATAAATCAAAAAGCAATATCTCATTAGTGGTTTTTTCTCCATTCATTTATTAACTTGTGGTTCCCTTTCGTAAGAACATCTGGTACTGAATAGGTTTTTTTATTATGTTTATACTCAGCTGGGCGTGTATACATTTCGTGTGACGAAATACGCTCTTCCTCTCGTGAATTAGTATTTCCTAAAACTCCGTCTATTTGGCGTGAAATTGAATCAATCATGACCATCGTAGGTAATTCCCCCCCAGTTAATACATAATTACCAATAGAAACATCCTCTGCCTCAACTCCAATAATCTGAGCAACACGTGCATCAATTCCTTCATAACGACCACAAATAAAAATGATATCGGTGTAATTGTTAACGGCTTCCTTTGCATAGTTAGTTGTAAATTCTATTCCTCCTGGAGACAAAATTACGGTTTTATATTTCTTTACCCCATTAATTCTTCCTGTTTTTAAGAGACGTATAAATTTACTATCGCTCCTTTTATATCGAGCAGAATTCCATGCACGCATAATAGGATCAACCGTCATGATCATGCCTGGACCTCCACCATAAGGAATGTCGTCTACCTTGTTATGTTTATTCTGAGTGTAATCTCGTGGGTTATAGAATTGAATATTTATTTTTTTTGCATCAATGGCTTTTTTCATCATCGAATCTCCTAGATAGGAGTCAAAAAGGTTTGGGAAAATAGTTATTATGTGGAAGTTCATATATCCAGTATATCCACATAAAAGGACTTGCCAAGAATAGTGTATTTTAGCTATACTAGAAAAAACTTAGTATCATGAAGAAAACACCCATAGATGAAATGTCAGTGTCAATCCAGACCGATTGTTCTGAACCAGGAGAAAGCTATAACTGTGAGGTATTTGATTTAACTCAACTTACAAAAAAAGAAGAGGAAAAATAATTTTTTCTTTTAGAAAAAGAAAAGCAGTATATCTGCTTTTTTTATTTGTATTTTTAATAACATACCGTACACTACTAATGTTTATGTTAGGTAATCGCGCGAATCTGGTTTACCAGAAAGTGAGGAAAGTCCGGACATGTTTTACTCTTCGGAGTTCAAAAATGGTAGCAGGTAACCCCTGTCCGTAGTAATACGCGAGGTGCGAGCAGTGACGCCTAATTCGAAAGATGATGGCATCTCTAGTAGATGAATTTCTATGGTGACATAGATAGTGAAACGGCTAAACCCTTACCCACATGCAAAGTCGTACTGAATTTATTCAGAGTGCCGCAAGGAATTATATGGTGACATATAATCAAGATAAATGATTACCCTAGACAGGATCCGGCTTATCGACATAAACATATAAAAACCACAGCTTATTGCTGTGGTTTTTTTGTACTCACTCAGCCTCGTATCCTTACCATGGTGGCGCTCTACCAACTGAGCTATGATGGCGATAATAACCACAGACCTGTTTAAGTTTAAACATGGTCGGCAACTACATTTAATTTACCACATTAGCTTAATTTTCAAGCACATTAGGTAATAACCAAACAGAGTGGTTCATTTATCATAAATGGATAAAAATATGATAAATAATAGCTAACCAAAGACCAAGTATCACAAGAATAATTTGCACAAGTCTAAGGTAGACGGATAGTTAAGGAGTAGCTCAAGAATAATTCATATAATTGCAATTTCAATCATATACCTAATGTTAATATGATAATCGTCAGCAATAAGCACAAATTTGTATGTCTTAAGCAACTAAGATAATTAAGACTACTGGGAGTAAATATTCAGCATTTAATGTATTAATTAATACTCTTCTTTATTAATTATCTGCGCTCTTGACCTCATTCATATTCTAAAAAATCTCAGTCAACTTAATTCTTTCTTGAATAAACACAAATAGCATAGGTGAAAAAACAGTAATTATTAAAAAATAGGAATAAGCTATCTCGTACTTTTTTTAATTTTTGTTCTAAATTTACCATGATAATTTATTTCCAATTTGTATATTATTTTTTTTGCTAAATCCTGAAACAACCTCAAGGACATATGTGGCATTCTTATTTGGAAAGAAACTTTTTGGATAAGTCTCTGGGCTGACATCTTCCTCTATATATATAATCTCTTTGTTAGAATCTAACCAAATAATGTCAATTGGAAAATCCATATTTTTCATCCAAAAGGAATGAGGTCCAGGTGTATCAAAAACAAAAAGCATTGCTTCATTTTTTCCTAGTGATGTATGGTTTGATAAGCCAACACGCCTTTCATCGGGACGGTCTGATATCTGAGTTTCAAGTACCTCGCCACCTATCATTACCAATAAATCATTACGATTAACAAATTGATTATTCTTTATGGATAAATACTGAAAAAAAATAATAACAAATGCTATAATTACAAGTGCTATAAGAGGTTTAACAATTTTCTGTGAAACAGAATACCTTTGGAGAAACATACTCATATGCTAGAATTGTATCATGAATTCAGAATCTACTCCTAAAAAATCACTTAAATCCGAAATATTAGAGCTCATTAGATTTATTCTTATTGTCCTTGCGGTGGTCATTCCTATCCGCGTATTTATTGCTCAACCATTTATTGTAAATGGTGAGTCGATGTTCCCTACCTTAGAAAATGGAGACTATCTCATTATTGATGAAATTTCCTATAGAACAACAGAACCTGAGCGGGGTGATGTTGTGGTGTTTCGCTATCCAACCGAACATACACGATTTCTTATAAAACGAGTAATTGGTTTGCCAGGAGAAAATATAGCCATTAATGGTAGTAAAATAACAATAACCCAAGCTGATGATAGTGTAATCCAACTAAAAGAGAACTATCTTAATGGGGATTTTTCAAGTTATGGTAGTTGGGAACTTGAAAAGGATGAATATTTTGTACTAGGAGATAATCGTCAAAAAAGCTCAGATTCACGATCATGGGGTGTATTAGATAGAAACTTAATTGTCGGGAAAACGTTTTTACGACTCTTTCCCTTGACTGAAATAAGTTATAGAACAGGGGAAGTTAAACCTTCAGAATTAGAAATTAAGCTATAGCTATTTTTCCATTAGAAATTTCAAAACCTCTACTCGCTTAAGTATTAAAAAACAATGACTCCAAACAAAAAAACAAAAAACAAAAAAGATCTTCTTCAAGCACCAAAAGGTATGCGAGATCTTTCAGGTGATACCTTCTATCAAAAACAAGGTTTTTATGAAAAAGCACAAGAGATTGCTGAATACTATGGATTTTCTGGGACTGAACTGCCAATCCTGGAGCATGAAGAAATTTTTGTTAAAGGTGTTGGAGATAATACCGACATAGTAGAGAAAGAAATGTATAGCTTGAAAACTAAAGGTGGAAGTAAACTTGTAATGCGACCAGAAGGCACAGCAGGTATTATGCGATCATACATTGAACATGGAATGGGTAACCAACCACAACCAGTATTTTTATACTATGGTGGTCCATTCTTTAGACATGAAAGACCTCAAAAAGGGCGTTACCGACAGTTTTATCAGTTTGGACTTGAAATCATTGGTTCAGAGAGAGCCGTACTAGATGCCATAACCATACAAACAGGATATCAAATAATAAAAGAATCTGGTGCTGAGATTATTGTAAAAATAAATACCTTGGGTGATCCTGAGGTTCGTAAAGAATATCTTAAAATACTTAAGGCTTTTTATAGAAAAAATAAAAAATACCTCAGTGAAAAAGACCTCGCTCGACTCGACACAAATCCACTCCGTGTTCTTGACTCAAAAGAGCCTGATACTAAAAAAATTAACGAGCAAGCTCCAACTATTATTGATAATTTAAATATCGTCAGTAAAAAACATTTTAAGTCAGTACTTGAATACCTAGAGGCTGCAGGTATTCCCTATGAAATAGACCATGCTCTGGTTCGTGGGTTAGATTACTACACGCACACTGTGTTTGAATATGTCACATTAGATAAAGATGGCAATCAATCAATTGCACTAGGGGGAGGCGGACGATATGATGGACTGGCAAAATCAATGGGACACAACAAAGATGTGCCTGCTGTAGGGCTTGGACTTGGAGTAGACCGTATTCTTGAAATTTCAAAAGAAGGAACCTATAATCCCAAAATAAGGAAAAAAGCAAAATTCTTCTTTATTCAACTAGGATATGAAGCCAAAGCCAAAGCTTTTGATATTATTGAAATAATGCGTAAAAAGCACTATCCAATCAAGCATTCTTTATCAAAGAATACTCTTGGGGCACAATTAGGAACCGCAGAGACATTAGGTATTCCGTATACATTAATTTTTGGTCAGAAAGAAGCGATGGATGGAACCGTAATTGTTCGTGACATGAGCACACGGAAACAAAAAATTATTAAGATCTCTGAACTTTCTGATTATCTAAAAACACTTTAAACCTAGCTTAAAGTGTTTTTTATTTTGCATAAATTCATAATAGTCGCTATTGCTCTTTTCTTCATTTCGCACAGCATAAATTCATAATAGTCGCTATTGCTCTTTTCTTCATTTCGCACAGCATAAATTCATAATAGTCGCTATTGCTCTTTTCTTCATTTCGCACAGCATAAATTCATAATAGTCGCTATTGCTCTTTTCTTCATTTAATTTTACTCTAAGAGATATGAAACGAGATATTATTCAGATGGGGAAAAAGGTCCTTCGGCAAAAAGCTGAGTATGTCGATCCAACAAAAATTACCTCAGAAAAAATTCAATCTATTATTTCAGATTTACATGAATCACTCACCACTCAGAGTGACGGCGTGGCTATTGCGGCTCCACAAATTGGTGAATCATATCAAATTTTCACCGTTGCCCCTTTTATATTTGAAGAGCCACAAGGAGAACATTTGGTATATATTAACCCTGTAATCATTGAAACATCTGAGAAAAAAAAGTGGATGCGCGAAGGATGTCTATCCTGTCGTTGGAAAGTTGGTGATGTAGAACGGTCTAAAGAAGCTACTATTGAGGCCTATGATGAATATGGAAATAAATTTACCGAATCGGCAGACGAACTATTAGCTCATATTTTTCAACATGAAACAGATCATTTACATGGAATATTATTTGTAGACAAGGCACGTAAATTACGAGATATGACCCAAGATGAGATTGATGATGTCTTGAATGAAAATTAAAAACACCTAGAGGTGTTTTTAATTACAATTTTTATCATCGTTGTTAACAGGATGAGCATGTCCAGCAAGCAATGCTGACTCCTGTGTTGCTGTAGTATTATTTACTAGAAGGGCTTCGTGATACAGAGAACTATAAATTGTCCTCGCCTGCACTGACATTAGTATTTGAAATATCTTGTGTGCCCCAAACATTATCTAAAGTTTGAAATACCATAAAGCTAAGAGTATCTGTATCATAAAGCTCTGTATAGGAACCTGTATCAAATGATTATAGCTCAGCCTGAATTTGGGTCTGTGAGGGTCTTGTCTTTGCCTTTGAATCAAGAGCTTCATTACAAACATCACCAGACGAACCAATTATGATAGTTGCCAATACACCTATAATTACAATAATAATGAGTAGTTTAATTAAGGTAAATCCTTTATTTTTTATATCAGTTTTTTGTAAGATGACGAAATTATTTTTTTACCTATACTGTACACATGAAAGATACTCAATTTGTTTATTTTGGAACACCTGAATTTTCAGTAATAGTTCTCGAGGAATTAAAAAGTGTGGGTTATATGCCTTCATTGATAATCACAGCACCCGACCGATCTGTTGGACGGAAACATATTATGACAGCCCCACCTGTTAAGGTATGGGCTGACGAGCACGGAATTGAATGTTGGCAACCAGAGAAACCAAAATATATTATAGAACAATTAGAAAAAAGGGATGATGATTTATATATTGTTGCCTCGTATGGATATATTGTTTCTCAAAAACTACTCAACATCCCAAGGCTTGGAGTGCTCAATGTGCATACATCACTACTCCCTAAATATCGTGGTGCCTCACCTATCGAGTCAGCAATCCTTAATGGTGATGATGAAACTGGTTCGACGATCATGCAAATGACTTTGAAAATGGACGAAGGTCCTATCATTACTCAGTCACAATTCCCTTTAGAGTCAGATCTTTTAAAACCTGATTTATTTCATATGCTAGCTCATGATGGAGGAAAAGTTCTTGCGGAAATTTTACCTGAATATATTTTAGGAAATTGTACACCAATAGAACAAGACCATTCCCTAGCAACATACTGTGGAAAAATTGTAAAAGCAGATGGAGATATTACCCATGATAATAATCACACTCGTGATCGAAAATATAGGGCCTATTATGGATGGCCTGGTACTTTTATTTTTGATAACAAAGTTCGTTTGAAAATTACTGACGCTGAATATTCCAATAATTCCTTCACCATTAAGCGTATTATTCCAGAAGGAAAAAATGAAATGGATTATCAAGATTACTTAAACCGAAAATAATATGTTAACACTATTTATTTGGTCACAAATCTTTGCTGGTATTGCTCTGGGAATTTCCGTAACCTCAGCACAAATTAAAAATCCTGTCGTTATGCGAGTTATGTTTTTTATATCATCGTTGTTTCGAGGTACTCATTTTCTCTTACTTGGAATACCTCAGGCAGGTGTTATAACTTTTGTTACAGGAAGTCGTTGGTTAACAAGTATATTTACTCATAAAAAATGGGTTAAAATATTTTTCATTGTAATTATTATTATTGCCGGTTGGTTTAATCATGCTGGTATTATTAGCGCCTTACCTGTGATTGCTGGAGTTATGGGAACCCTTGCCGCCTTTAGCGATAGAGATCGTAACATGCGAATCTATTTGATTATTGCGATGATATTATGGGTTATTCATAACATTGTAGTATTCACGCCAGTAGGAATACTATCAAGTGTATTTTTCTTGATATCTACAATGGTTGGATATGAACGATTTTATCACCATAATCATATTCAATTATTTGATAGGCAACCCATCTACAACAAAAAGTACATGAAAAAATCTTCGCGCTAGTTAAATATTTTGCTATGATAAAAGTATGAACAAAGAAATTATTATGTATGGTGCAGATTGGTGTGGAGACTGTGTTCGATCTAAAAAAATATTAGCGGAAAACAACACGGAGTATACCTATCTTGATATTGAAGATGAAAAAATGGGAAAAGAATATTCTCAGATTGTTATAGATCTCAATAATGGTAAACGTAGCATACCAACATTTATTATTGATGATGAACAATTTACCAACCCTAGCGTCAAAGAATTGAGTACTCTTTTAAACCTTAACAAAGAAGTAACCATTAACAATATTACTGGTGTTTGTAATACAGATTGCCAATAGCACATAAAAAAATACTCATTATCGAGTGTTTTTTTATGGGCAATTGGATATACTAAAATTATGAATATTGAAATCTATGGAGCAGAGTGGTGTAAGGATACCAACCGAGTAATTGCACAATTAAAAGAAAGAGATTTCTCCTACACTTTATATGCAATTGATGATAAGGATCATGGACAAGAATACACCCAAAAAGTAATGGAAATTAATAATGGAAAACGTATTACGCCAACACTCGTTATTTACGATGAAAACTACAGCAACCCAACAAAACAAGAATTAGAAAACCTCATGAGTAATCCTCCAGGAGAAGAAGGTATTACAAAATGTAGTAATGGAAAAATCCTTGATGATGGTGATACTGTTCTCCTTACGCGTGACCTTGATGTAAAAGGTTCTTCTCTGAATCTTAAACAAGGTACCGCACTAGAAAAAATTAAATTAACAGGAGATCCAGCATATATTGATTGTCGAATAGGTAAATCTACCCTAGCAATTAAAACAGAGTTTGTGAAAAAGAAAGGGTAAAAATAATAAAAAACGCTATCGCGTTTTTTATTCTACTGAATTATCTTCGTTAGGGTTTTTTGTACCAAGAGCTTCAATTTCATTTTGCAATTCTCTAGCAATATCTTCTGCTGTTTTTGAAGTCTCGTTTTCTAAATCCTTGAAATCACCTCCACTAAAATCTTTTGTTTCCATATTATTTGTTGATAGTTATTGAAGTAATAATCACTGCCTCAACAGGACGGTCATTGGGGAATTTTTCTACATTCTCGATAGAATCTACAACGTCCATTCCTGAAATTATTTTTCCAAAAACGGTATGTTTACCGTCAAGGAAACTATTATCATCTGGGTTTGTATTAATAAAGAACTGTGATCCATTCGTGTCTGGACCAGCATTTGCCATTGATATTGTTCCTCGGATATTGAAGTTCTCTCCGTGAATTTCATCCTCAAAACTATACCCCGGACCACCTGTTCCCCATCGATCTGACATATCATCATCTTTTGACAATGGGTCTCCAGCTTGAATCATAAAATTCTTGATAACTCGGTGGAACTTTACCTCATCATAGAAATTTGATTCTGCCAGTTTCACAAAATTTTCTACTGTTTTTGGGGCTAAGTCATTAAATAATTCAATTTCAAATGATCCCTTGCTTGTGTTAAATGTTGCTTTCATAGTATTTTCTTGGTTTTCTTCTGATGCTTCTTTCGATTGATCAGAATTACTTTCATTTGTTTCTGATGTCGGAGCGCCAGTATTATC
Organism: Crocinitomicaceae bacterium; assembly: GCA_047637555.1. Lineage (GTDB taxonomy): Bacteria > Patescibacteriota > Minisyncoccia > Phycocordibacterales > UBA1006 > UBA1006. The sequence goes on along the minus strand of JBLIKX010000001.1, from coordinate 21,044 downwards.
GGCTAATGTATTTAGAGTAGCTGATTGACTAGGAACGTCAACAAGCATGTCGATATCAGTTTCAATTTGCCCGGGTGTGAACTTGTATGCAATAAAAACAATCGTAGTCAGTATAATAACACCCAATATAATTTTAATATTTTTTTTCATGTCTATATTTGTCGTTTAAATAATCGTTTAATTTTTAACCCAGCTCGCCTTACTAGATTTCGTGATTTACTTCGGTGAGAACGAACCAGTCTAAATGCATCTCCATACGCATGATCAAACGCACTGCGTACATTTTCACGATATTCCTCTGCAAAATATTGATACTCAGGATCATCGATTTTAATTGAAACGTAATAAAGATCATGTCCATTATAACTTTTTCGTGTACGTTCAATCTCAATATAAGTACTGGTATCCCATGAAAAGAATTTATTCAAAACATACATACGATTGGCCATAAAATTTTTCTCATCTTGAGTAACTTTAATGTTTGTTGTTTGAAAATAAATATTCATACTTTTATTTTGATTTTTTACCGAATAACAATTCAATTATAGCACGAACAATTCCGTGGTAGGGCTTTTTCCTAGAAGGAAAATGATAAGCGTTTTTATCTAAATGTTCTCCAATAGATATACGATACAAACCCTTTAATGTTGCAGGGTAACCAACTCTACGACCGAATTCTTCACCAAGAGTTCTAATATATGAGCCCGAGCTAACATTTAAGCGCACCTGGATAATATGATATTTACCAGAACGGTAATCGTCCATATATTGAATACTCTTGATGTTCATTTCTTTTTCTGGAATATAGGGTGGTTTTTGACCTGCTCTAGCATAAGCATACAAAGCCTTACCTTGAACCTTAATGGCTGAATATAGGGGTACCTGGAGCGTGTGAGAGCCTTTCATGTGTATTAACTCCATCTCAATATTAGACGAATTCATATCAGTCTTTTCAACATAAACTTCCTTAACGATTTCACCTTCTAAATCTCCTGTTGTAGTTGATTTACCCACAAGAATCTCTGCAATATATGTCTTGTCTTGTTTTAAATAATCAGTTAATTTTTTGGTACCCGTTCCAATACCAACAATCATCAAGCCATGTGCCAATGGGTCGAGTGTTCCCGCATGTCCAATTTTTCGAATACCTAAAATTACACGTAAGCGACGAATCACATCAAAAGAACTTATTCCAACTGGTTTATGCACCAAAAGAATATCTGGTTCAAAGTAGTTTTTTGCCTTTGGTTTATTCATACTTTGCCTAGAATACCATAGGCATATCATTTGACTAAATATTTATTATTATTTATAATAGTAAAAACTAAGAAAATGGAAAATATATCAAAAACATTTAAGCAGTCTTTTATAAAAGAACTTGATTTAGATAATGCTTATTTCCTCTCAAATCAAGATATTCAAAACTATAAAGACAAAGAGTTAGAGTTTAATAAAAAGCACAAAACCTACTTTGATATCCAATTTAAGGATGAGGATTATAAAGACGGAAATGTTATTAAACGTGAATTTAGTATTATAGAAGATACAATTAATCCCAATGTCCCAAGGAAGATTAAGGATATAATATCGGAAAATTTTCCAGAAATGCTAAATGATCTATCTCAAAAAAAATCATTCAATGATGCGGCAATGCAGAATGTTAATATTCTGGTTCGCTGTGCTGGAAGTACAGAGATTTACGAAGATATCGTTGGTTCAGAACCCTCTGATTATGTTTTGGCAATAGCTATGGAAAAATTAGATTCTTGTTTATGATCTGTAGATTCTATGTCCCCTTAACCCTAAAATAATATATAAAAAACCAAGGTAATTATCTTGGTTTTTTTATTTACAAAATATTTAGATTGTTGATGAAATCATTTCCATTTGTTTCATAACCATTCCATCATAATTTGCTCGAATATGATTTGGATTATACATATTCAGAATTCCTTTGACATCTTTTCCAGCATACCATTGATCGGTATTTGGATTATGTCCACCCAGATTTAGTGAGATCACATCGATTGAATCTGCATAAGATTCAAAGTCAATTTTACATGACCCCCAACCAAAAGCAGAGTAATCCGCTGTTGAACAGGCAAATTTACCACCGGTAGATTCAATAAATCCAATAGCAGCAACAAGACGCCAATCAATACCATACTCATTAGCAGCCGTAACAAAATGTTCTGCTTCATACTGTAATGGTAAGTCGTATCGTGCATAATACTTTCGTATTTTTTCGATACGCTCAGTATCTAATTGATCTTGAAGTTTTTGTGATTGTCGTTCTAGGGCAGCAGTATCATTAAACACGATTTGTGAAAATGACTCTCCACCAAGAGGTGCGTCAGCGCTTAAGGCAAAAACCTGTGGTGAAAAGGTGAGGTAGAACGAATAGATAATAATAAGTGTTTTGTATACATTCTTGATGAATATATTAGTAATAACTTTTTTAGGTAATATATATTGTGTCATAAAATGCGATATGTGCTCCGCGAAACTCCGTAACTAAAAAAGCTCTCAAATGAGAACTTCCAATACCTTACAAGCAAGCAATCATATGGTCAACGAGTTATCCACAGTTATGTAACGTAATAACATTTTGTCAAACTATACTATTAAACCCCAAAACAAACGTATTCGTTCTTCAGCTATCAACATAACATTTGTTTGTGCTTGTTTGAAATATTTATATGGAGCCAGAACTTCTGCATCAGAAGCAAATGCTTCTTCTATACCTTTTCGATATGCAATTCGTAGTTCAGTACTAATGTGGATCAGTGAAATTCCTGCGTTTATAACTTTTATAAAATCTTCATCACTTGACCCTGAACCTCCGTGCAATACAAGAGGAGTTTTTGTTGCTTCCCAGATGGCAGATACACGTTCAGCATTTAATGCAGGATTACCAGATTTTACCATTCCGTGTAAGTTTCCTACTGAAGGAGCTAGTACCTCTACCCCCGAAGCATCAACAAAATCTTTTGCTTCTTCTGGTTTTGTCATGGTCGCTTCTGAAACACCTTCTGGAATTTCATCTTTAATATTTGAACCCCCACCAATAAAACCAAACTCAGCCTCTACTAAACATTCAGGATTTACCTTATTACGATAAGCAACGACTGCTTTCGTATTTTCAAGGTTTTCTTGATGAGAAATTTTCGCCCCATCATAAATAACCATATCAAAACCAGCGTCAATAGCTTCACAGGTTCGTTCTACAGAATATGTGTGATCAGCATTTAAAAAAATTGGATAATCATGTTCGTTACGTAAGCTCGTTACATAGTCAACAATTTGCGTCACTCCAAATGAATCACGCTCTCCTTCTGAAACCCCAATTACTACAGGGATCTTCTCATCTGTATCTTGAGATACTTTTTGTGCAGCAGCAAAGATAGACATCAGCATATCTGAATTTGCAACGTTAAAATGGGCAATAGCTCTGTTGTTCTTTTGAGCATCGTATAAATATTCTTTTAATGTTTTCATATAAGAGTTATTATATCACGCAGATAAAGATATGATATAATCTGATCATGAATAAAGAAAAAAATATCGATTTCTTAGCAATCGGTGACATCGTAATTGATGCATTTATTAAATTACAAGATGCTGAGGTAGAGGAACATAACGGAACTGAGATGCTTGAAATGCGATTTGGGGACAAAATTCCGTATGACAGCGTAAAGGTAGTGAAGGCAGTTGGTAATGGTCCAAACGCAGCAGTATCTGCGGCACGATTAGGTTTGACCTCAACGACAATGACACATGTAGGAAATGATCAATTCGGTAAAGAATGTATTGAAGCGCTAAAAGAAAATGGAGTAATCACTGATTATGTAACAGTAGAAGATGGTAAAAATACTAATTATCATTATGTTCTATCTTTTCAAGCAGAGCGAACAATTCTTATTAAACATGAGAACTATAACTACGATCTTGCCAAGCAAACAGAAGATCTCATTCCTAAGTGGGTCTATTTCTCTTCTGTTGGAGAAGATTCGATGCAATATCACGCAGATATTGCAACTTGGATAAAAGAAAATAATATCAAAATGGCGTTTCAACCAGGAACATTCCAAATTTCTCTCGGTAAAGAAAAACTTTCAGATATTTACTCAGCGACTGAGGTGTTTTTCTGTAACGTAGAAGAAGCTCAAAAGATTCTTAAAATAGACTCAGATGATATAAAAAATCTTATGAAACAAATGCATGAACTTGGTCCAAAAATTGTATGTATTACTGATGGACCTGATGGAGCCTATGCCTACGATTCATATAATGATGAGTATTGGTTCCATCGAATTTACCCAGACCCAAAACCACCAGTAGAACGAACAGGTGCTGGGGATTCATTTTCATCAGCATTTACTATTGCTCTGGGACATGGAAAAACAGTTGCTGAAGCATTATCATGGGCGCCAATTAACTCTATGAACGTTGTTCAATATATTGGAGCTCAAGAAGGATTACTCACACAAGAGCAACTTGAAGAATATCTTGCTAATGCACCAGAAGATTATAAACCAGAAAAAATCTAGAATATCACTTAAAAAATACCAGAATTTCTGGTATTTTTTGATATAAAAATAACATGGAAAGTTTATTTAATAATTTAAAAATAAGTAAAGATAGTCACTTCATAGACACTGTTGAAATAATTTAGCAAAAATAGAATATCTTAAAAAAAGAATACTTACAAAAAGAAGGAGCGCTATGGAAATCTAAGAATATATATAATAGTATTAAAAATTAAAACAATAGTTAGAACATATTAATTTAAGACATGCTGGATAGATTCTAGATTTTAAACATTTATTTGGTATAATAAAAATATGAACTTCGAACCTAACCTTGAAACGCCAAAAAATAACCACCTCAGTAACGATGAAAAAGAAGCATTTGCTAATGAACATGCTTCTAATATGGAGGAAAAATATAACAACCGTGAAAGCATCCATATAGATCTTATTTTAAATTTGTCTGAAACAATAAATGATCTTGAGAAGCAACTCCGAGAGCTTCCTGAAACTAATGAAAACAATCAGAAGAAATTATCTCTTGAAGAACAAAAGTCTAAAGCAAGTTCAAACATTGAAGCGACTCTTCAAATAATATCTCCAGTGAATTTAGAGAAACTTAAAATGATTTCAAAAGAAAATAATCCATCAGAATGATAAATTCTGATGGATTTTATGTTCCTAGCTCCTCTTTAAAAATATTTTCTACTATTTCTGTTTGATCACGTTCTTCGTTAAATTGAGGACTTTTTTCGGGAACATCTTTTTGATCAATAGTAAACCACATAAAAGCCATCATACAAAAAAGGAGAAATATAAAAAGATACGCACTATTTTTTATCATATTATTATTTTACACTCAAAATAATAAATTAAAAACAAATCTTATGATCTATTTTTAATTACGTTAATTGTTCCTTGATGTGATTAATGATTCCAGATTTAGTAAATCCAAAATTCTCTAATAATTCGTCAGGAGTCCCTGACTCACCATAACGATCGTGCATACCAATAAACGACATCTTTGTCGGGTGATACTGAGACAAAACTTCTGCAACAGCAGACCCCATTCCTCCATGTATTTGGTGTTCTTCAGCGGTTACGATATGATCAACATTTTTAGCGAAATCAGTCACCATTTTTTCATTCATAGGTTTGATAGTAGAGAGATTCATAACAGAAACTTCGATTCCTTCCTTTTTCAACTCTTCTGCTGCAAGTATTGATTGATATACCAATGAACCACAGGCAATTATTCCTATTTTTGGATTTCGAGATTGATATACGACCTGCGGTACTCCAACTTCAAAAGATGTTTCAGTTGTCGTATAAACAGGTGTTTTTGCTCGTGCCAAACGAATATATGAAGGTTTGTTATTTGCAGCTATAGCTAGTGTTGCCTTTCGTGCCTCTTCACTATCGGATGGAACTATAACAATCATATTTGGTAATACGCGCATAGTGGCAATATCCTCTAGTGCCTGATGTGTTGCTCCATCTGGACCAACAGACACTCCAGCATGAGCTCCTACAATGTTTACTGGTACATCATTCAATGCAACGGTTGACCTAATTTGTTCCCAATTTCTACCTGGAGAGAATGCAGCATAAGACATAGCAAAAGGAATTTTTCCATAATTAGCTAGTCCTGATGCAACTGCCATTAGATTTTGCTCTGCTACACCTACCTCGACATACCGCTCTGGAAACTTTTCTTTGAACCAATGTGCTCGAGTAGACTCAGCGAGATCTGCGCATAATGCCATTACTCGATCATCCCTCTCCCCTGCTTCGACAAGACCTTTCCCAAAACCATCACGTGTTGCTGCATGTGGTAATTCCTCTGTATTAAATACATCAGTATGTAATTTTAATTCTGTGTTAATCATATTAGTTTTGTTGATACTTTGATTCAATTAATTTAGTAGCTATTATACTTTCTTCAAGGAGTGATCTTTCTTTATCTAATTCAATTATATCTTCAGGCGTGTTTTCTAAAATCATCTGATCTGTATGAAGTAGCTGTTCATCGGTTAGCTTTTCAGCTTGTAATTGGGAAATTAATACTTCATCAAATTCTAGATTCTTTAATTTCGCTTCGGCCTTATCTATTCTGAGCTCAATTATTGCCTTTTCAATTTCTTTAATATTTTTTAATTTAGATTTTTTTTCAAACTCTCGCTCTCGTGCACCAACAAGTGCCATTCGTAAATTAGATATTTTATTATTTAATGTTTTTAACACATCAGACTTGTTTTCAATTAAATGTTGATTGGAAGCTACTTCATGTTCAAGAGTGAATTTTCTATTGTTAACTTCTAAGGGAGATTCATTATAATTACTCGAGTTAGGTTTGTAGTTTTCCATAATTACTCAGAATGAGTCGCCTCAATTTTACCTCTTAATGTCCTCAATTCTTTTAAGAAACGTTTTTCCTCTTCCGCTGTTGGTGGTTTACCGTGCCATTGAAACTCGTTTTCAATTTCTTTGATTCCTTTTCCTGGAATAGTATGAGCAATAATACAGGTTGGTTTATTTTGAATTGCTTTTGCTTGGTTTATCGCGTCTACAAATTGTTGGATATTATGCCCATCAATCTCAATTACATGCCATCCAAATGACTTCCATTTATCAGCAAGATCTTCTAACTTCATGACGTTTTCTGTTGCGCCATTAATTTGGATATTATTTCGATCAACAATAGCCGTTAGATTTGATAGTCCATTATGAGCCGCAAACATAGCTGATTCCCAGATATTTCCGCAATCCAGCTCCCCGTCACCGGTAATGCAATAAACATGATTTTTCTTTCCATCTAATAGTAGTCCAGTTGCAACTCCTGCTGCCTGACCTAAACCAGTTCCTAACGGCCCTGCAGTATGTTCAATTCCCGGTAAGGCATGACGTTCTGGGTGGCCTTGTAACCTTGATCCAAATTTCCGTAGCGTCTTTAATTCTTCTAGAGGAAAATATCCAGAATGGGCCATTGCTGCATATCGTACAGGAACAGTGTGTCCATTTGAGAGAAAGAGCCAGTCTCGTTCATCCCAATGAACATTCTCTGGATCATGTCGCATGATTTCGAAATACAATACTGCAAACATGTCAGCCATCCCTAGTGGACCAGCCGTGTGCCCACTTCCTGCGTCTTCTAACATATCAATAATAGATATGCGAATATCATTTGCTTTTAATTCTAATTCTTTAATTCGTTCATCTGTCATAGTTATATTATAGCAGATTACAAAAACGTTGATGTATGCAATCACAGATCATTGACATCTAGTGATAAAAAAAACATTGCACTCTAGAGTTTATATTTGAATACAGGACCCTCGGTTGAGGTCAATATGTCTCTGTTGTACTAAAAAAGTTGTGCTGGAGAGAGTTCACGCTAAAAAGTTATTGCTGGGTATCCTAAACTATACTAAGAATTTTGTTTCAAGTATTAGTTCTTGAAATGATTTGTGAGGTCTATAAGAGTGATCCATACCTTGTTAAGGGTGCAGTTTTTTATTGAAAAATTTTTACCTTTGGTTAGAATAAATATATGCAACGAATTGGTAAAAAACAAATACCTTATGGCTTATCCAAAGAAGAAGCAATTCTCAAACTTAAAAGTGAAACATTTAATCGAATCACTGTTTCATTATATAAATATATTGTAATCAATAATACGAGAGAAATGCACGAGAGACTTTTCTCCACCTGGGAACGACTAGATTGTCTTGGTAGAATTTATATTGCATCTGAGGGAATCAATGCTCAAATGTCGGTTCCTGAACATAACTGGGATCAATTTAAATCTGAACTTTATACTATCTCTGAATTTAACAATGTACCTCTTAAAATCGGAGTTCACCATAACACCTCTTTTCATCGCCTCTCAGTAAGAATAAGAAAAAAAATTGTGGCTGACGGTTTGACCTTGGGTAATTACGATATTGAAAATGTGGGTAATCATCTCACTGCGGGAGAATTCAACAAGGCTATGAAAGATAATAATTCAATTGTGGTTGATATGCGCAATCATTATGAATCTGAAATTGGTTATTTTGATGGAGCAATCACTCCGCAAATAGATACTTTCCGTGAGGGATTACCTGTGGTTGCTGCGGAGTTATCAGGGAGCGAGAACAAAAAAATATTACTGTATTGCACTGGGGGTATACGTTGTGAAAAAGCATCTGCCTATCTAAAAGATAAAGGGTTTAAGGATACTAATCAATTACATGGTGGCATTATTGATTATAAACACCAAGTAGAGCGCGAGGGACTAGAGAATAGATTCCTTGGCTCTAATTACGTATTTGATAAAAGAGACCCAGAAAAAATTGGAGATATAATAATATCTCACTGTAATCAATGTAAAAATAAATGTGATCGGCATGTAAACTGCGTCAATTATGCCTGTAATCTTTTATTTCTTCAGTGTATGCATTGCAAACAAAAAATGGAAATGACTTGTTCAACTTCATGCAAAGAGGTCATCAATATGCCTCCAGAAAAATTAGAAATATATTACAAGATAAAGGGTAATAGTAAAAAAAGATTTTCAAAATCATTAGGTGCGAGAAAAATATTCACTAAAAAATCCTTATTACAAAAAATTAAAAAAATCTTTTCATCGAAAATAATTTTTATAATAAAAAAATCTATTACCTACTTTAAGTAATAGACTTAATGTTATTTTGTTTGATTTTTAAATGAATTCCGTATCCAAATCCAAAAAAAGGTATTCCCCCTAGGATTGAATGTTTTTTACGTAGAAATTTTTTTTCTTCGTTACTTAAAAAATAGAGAATAAGAATTTTAATAATCCATGCAATAAATAAGAAAAGAAAAGAAAAAAAGAAAAAGTACGAAAATTTATTAGGAAACCCTGCACCATACCATGAATAAACAACCAAAACGAATCAATGAGATTCCAATTTACGTTATATAGCGTTAACGATATAGTGATAAGCGTTGTGAGGATATTAATTCCAATAATTAACAAACTGTCTTTTGTTTTTTTCAAAATTAATTTTTTAGTTTAACATTAGATTATCATTTCCAATAAAAATAGCTATAAAAATTAGGCTATAAAATCAGTAAGATCCTCAACGTTCTCGCTTGCCATTCCTCCCCCAAAAACACTCGAGCCAGAGACAAAACGAATTGCTCCTGCATCATATAAGTCAGAGATGGTTTCTCGAGATACTCCACCATCAACGGTAATGGTCAGTTCTGGATATTTTTTATGAAGCTTTTCAATAAGAGTTAATGACTCTTCTTCAAATGGTTCCCCCATATATCCAACGCGAGAGATACCCATGACTTGCACAAAATCAAAAATATTTTCACTTATTAAGTTTTCTACGTCATCTAAATTATCATGAATCGTTACAGCGCAACCAATCTGTGTGAAATCACGAATAACAGGATCAATAGCACGTATCTTATCCCAATCATGTATTGATTTATAATGGAATATAACACGAGAAGCACCAAGCCCTAACCAAGTATCGAGATTTTCTTCGGGTCGTTCAGCCATGAGATCAAGCTCATAATTTACATCCTCCCAATATGGAAGAGAGCTGTCTTGAGCTTTTAAGGCTGTAACATCATAGTCAGTAGTGTAGAAAAACGGCCAAGTTTTTTCAGATACGTATTTACCATCCATGAGATCTAATTGAATAGTAGTTACGTGATTTTTAACAAGTCCAGCTGATTCTTCAATATCTTCAAAACGTTGCGGCATTATTGCTGGGATAATATATGGATTCATAGGCTTATTATAACCTAGAAACCCATACATGTTATACTAAAGACATATGGAACAACAAAAAGCACCACACTTTTCACTACCTGACCAAACAGGAAAATTTAGAACTTTAGAAGAATTTATTGGTAAAAATATTATTATATATTTTTACCCAAAAGATATGACTCCAGGATGCACCACTGAAACATTAGGTTTTCAAGAATTAAAAAAAGAATTTGAAAAAGCCAATGCTATTGTATTAGGTGTTTCGAAAGATAGCGTAGCAAGTCACCAAAAATTTTGCGACAAACACAGTCTAGATATTATTCTTCTTTCAGATACAGAAACTACAATGATTCAAGAATATGGGGTTTGGCAAGATAAAAGTATGTTTGGTAAAAAATACAAGGGTATTTCTCGAGAGTCATTCTTGATAAATGAAAAAGGAATAGTAGTAAAACATTGGAATAAGGTAAAGCCAATAAGTCACCCAAAAGAAGTTCTTGAATTTATTAAGGAAAAACAAAAAGCCTAAGAGGCTTTTTGTTTTATATTAAATTTTACACAGATATATTTAAATCCACGTTTAAGCATATAAGCCCTATAATGTTTAATACCTTTCAAGAAAAGAGGATCAACTCGTAGTAAGAATCCAAGAATAAGTGCTGATCCAGCATACGGGATTCCGCAATAGGCAGCCTGAGTATTCGTAATACTATCTCTTAAATAGAACTTCACAAAAATAAATTTTATAATAAAGTTAACAATAGAAAAAATCGCAGTAGGTATAAAAAATCTCCAATTAGCCCCATTGATAATGCTTGCGATAACTCCGCCTCCTATAAATGTTGAATCAATAGTTATTGCAATAGTACTCCAAACAAGCAAAATAACACTCAGTCTAAATATTTTTTTGTGTCGAGGGTCTTCAAAACTTTTTAATATTTCCTGCTGTTGATCTTCAGAAAAATGTTCATCTTTATCAATAAATTTTTGAAAACTTTTATAGATTCGAATGTATGTCATGTCTTATACAATACTATTCTTCATTAAATGAAGAAAGTTCCATGTTTTCAATTCTTCTGGCATATTTGTCTTCATTTGGAAATGGTATCTCTAACCAAAATAACACTGACTCTAAGACCTCTTCGTTTGAAAGAAATCGAGCTCCAATAGATAAAATATTTGCATTATTATGTTCACGCGAAACTTTGATTATCTCAGGGTCAAAATGATAATAAGCCGTAGCTCTTACGTGTGGAAATCTATTTGCCATCATGGCTTCGCCCTCTCCTGAACCCCCAAATATAATGGCACGATCTTCTGGGTTTTGAGATACAGCATTGGAGGCCAAAGGGATAAAATCAGTAAAATCATCATCAGGATCATATGAAAAAGTCCCATGATCTTTTATATCATAGCCAAGTTCTTCTAGAGCTGATTTAAGAAATTCTTTCATTTCAAAACCCGCATGATCTGCCGCCAAGTGAATAATAGTATTCATATAATTTTATTATACCAAAACCATACCACAAAGAGTAGAGATGGTCTTTGTGGTTAACGTATTACTTGATTTAAAGCATAGAAGGTTGCGTCCTGAACGTGCCTGAACCTGTCAGCTTCTAGTTTAATACCTCCATACCAACGCGTCACACAAACAATTGTGTCTATCATATGTTTCTTCTGGAGGATTCGTAGGATTACCTGTCCTGCTCCTGTCTCACCTCCATCATTTTTAGATTCATAAATAACACCATTATTAGAAATACGTACGGCCCAAGAATGATGTGTTGCTTTGTCATGGTTTTTTATCTTTTTTGTTCTTTTAAGAAAAGCCTTAATACCCTTTTTGTCATGAACTTTAATAATACTTACTGAATAAACAGATCTACGATCATTAATAATTTTTTCATAATTTTGAAATTCTTCCTTTGGTTGATTATTACCACCGAGGTCCATTGGTAATGTTTTAGTACTCATGCTGATCTAAAAATTTATGACGTATATCATCAGTTATTATCATGCAGGTATTTTGCTTCCCGAACCATGTATATCGGTTTTTTGCAATAAACATATATACAGCATCACGAATAAATTTTGGAACAATCCAAAAAATATTAAATAATGACCATGCAGCTCCCATTGAACCTGTTATAGAGAAAATAGCAGAGGTTTTTGTTTTGTGATTTGTATAATCATCAATCAAAATAATCGAATGTAATTTTGAAGAATCAATTCCATATTGTTCTTGAATTTTTTTTCCCAACTCAGATTGTAATGAAGCAAAGTGAAAAATATCTTTTGGATCATTCTTTAGGAGAACTTTAACTGACCAATCGCACAAATTACATTCACCATCAAATAGTATTATCTTCTTTTTCTTTTCGAGTAAATCCTTAATCATAGATCCAGTATAACAAAATACGGTATACTTATACTAAGTCATGTCTCCATGACCCTAAATTATGTATTATCTATGATTAAAAAATTACTCGCTGAAGCTTTAGGAACATTTGCTTTGGTATTCGTGGTAATGAGTGCTGTTGCTACTAGTAGCCTTATTACTCCACTATTAGCAGGATTAACCCTGGGACTTATGGTGTATTTCGTTGGGCATATATCAGGAACACATATTAATCCAGGGGTAACCATCGGGGCATGGTCAATTGAAAAAATTTCATTGAAAGAAGCTGCAGGGTATATTGTGGCTCAATTTATTGGTGCTGGGATTGCAATACTCGCTATTAATGAATTCATACCTGGAGCAAGCGCAGATATAACTTCTGTAGTAGCTGCAGCAAATACTCCTTTGGTACTCTTAGCAGAAGCTTTAGGAATGTTTTTCTTTACCTTTGGAATCGCGTCGGTTATTTATAGAAAAACACCGAGCAATCTTTCTGGAATTGTCATAGGGCTATCACTGATATTGGGAATTGTATTTGCAAGCGTTGGATCAGCAGGGATCCTAAATCCAGCTGTCGCTATCGGATTAGGAGCATTTAACATTATGTATGTCCTCGGACCAATTATTGGTTCAATTTTGGGAATGCAAGCATACAAATATCTGATGTTGAAATAATTTTAGGAAACAATAACTACCCATCAGTAGTTATTTTTCTTGGTCTATTTTATTTCTTTGTTTCTTCTCCTAGTTTTTTGTAATTATCCAAAAGCTGTTGTTCTAAATTACCTGATTCTAATGCGGCCTTGATTGCACAGCCTGGTTCTTTGTTATGATTACAGTTCCTGAATTTACAGTTCATTGCCGTCTCTTCAATAATTGAAAAATTTTGATTTAGTAATTCATCGTCAACAGTTAAACCAAATTCACGTGTTCCAGGTGTATCAATTACAATCACTCCGTTATCGAGCAAAAACAAACGACGAGCAGTAGTAGTGTGCTTTCCCTTTCCACTATAGTCCGACACATCACCTGTTTTTTGCTCAAATTCTTCATCTAACATAGTATTTATGATTGATGATTTTCCAACACCCGATGAACCAATGAAAATAACCGTATCACTGGGTTTTAGAAAATTATGAATTTCAGATAAACCTTCACCTGTTGTAAATGAAGAGTAGATAACCGGTACCTCAGAACTAATTGATTTCATCTCTTTGTGGATTTTGAAGATATCGTGAATCAAGTCAATTTTATTCAGAACAATAAGAGGTTTAATTCCTGTATTAGTGAGTTGCACTAAAACACGCTCTAAACGATTCACGTTGAAGTCTTGCGCTAGTGACTGCACAATGACTGCAATATCAACGTTAGAGGCCATTATTTGGACCTCAACCTCACTATGAGCACGACGTCGCTCTAGAATTGTGTTACGAGTTAGAATTTCTTTAATCAGATTAGCATCGTCTCTAGTACTCATCTCTAACAAAACCCAATCACCCACAACGGGCTTTGAATAGACATCTTCATCCTTTAATCGATTGCCAGTAATCTCTCCAATAATCATTCCATTCTCAGTTATAATTTCATATTGCGTCCGATGCACAGAAATCACCCGACCTGGAATTAGATCTGGTTTTTCAGTAAGAGTATTCTGAAATTCAGTTTCAAGTTCTGAATTCCAGCCGTATTTTTCTAAATGCGTGAACATAATATAAACAAAGTATAACAGAACTTATACTTTGTTGGAGAAATATTAAAAATACATAAAAAAATTAAGAATGAAAAAAATGATAACATTGTCAGTAGCTATATCAATTTTGGACTTAGGTTATTTAATAATGAATCAATTTGTAATAGAAAAATTTAATTATTTTTTATTAGCTGTATTTATAGGATCAATTTCAACAATACTCAGTATGGCTGAAAGAGAATCATAAGAAAATAAAGAAAAAACACTTCAAAATTTCGAAGTCCTTTTTTATTACAAATTTCAGGTAAAAAGACGAATTAATTTTCTTTTAAGAATATTAGGAGCATAAAAAGTTCGAAAAAGTAAAAGAAAAAGACGCGAAGCGTATTTCAATACGACGAGCGTCCTTTTCTTGAAGATGACAAAGAAATTTTTGTATTTATAAATTCTTCGCTATTTCGATTGTGTGTCGAATCAAGGTGTTGGTGTATCCCATTTCATTATCATACCAGGCCATAACCTTCACCAAATTCCCATCGACAACACGTGTCATTGGAAGATCAGCAATTGATGCATGAGTATTACCAATAATATCTGACGATACAATGGGTTCTTCGGTGGTCGTAAAGATTCCTTCATACCTTGGAGTCTTTGCTGCATCACGTAAGATTTGATTTACTTCTTCAACACTGGTATCTCGAGATGAGATAAAGGTAATATCTGCAATTGAACCAGATACAACAGGTACACGACAAGCAATACCATCAAACTTTCCAACGAGTTCTGGAATAGCTAATGTTACAGCTACTGCAGCACCAGTTGATGTTGGAATAATATTTTGAGCTGCTGCTCGTCCTTTTCGAAAATCTCCACCTCGTACTGGAGAATCAACAATTGATTGAGTTGAGGTGTATCCGTGGGTTGTGTTAAGAAGGGCTTTTTCGACACCAACTGAATCCTTTAGTATTTGAACTAAGGTTGAACTGGCGTTTGTAGTACAAGAACCATTTGAGGTAATTTGGCATGTTCCAATAACATCATTATTAACTCCCATAATTCCTGTAGCTACTGAGATTCCTTCACGTGATTCTCCTTTTCCTGGACCTGAGATAATAACGCGTTTTGCTCCAGCATCGAGATGGAGTGCTGCCATATCATATTTCGTAAAGAACCCTGTTGATTCAATAACCACATCAACGTCCATAGATCCCCATGGTAGATTTTGTGGTTCTTTTTCTTGTAAGACAGCAATATCATCTCCATTTACAAAAAGGTGTGATCCATCATCAGATGTTTTGATATCAAGTCCACTTGGACCTTGTGCTGAATCATATTTTAATAAGTATCCTAAGTTATTAATATCTCCTAAATCGTTAATCGCAACAATATCTATTTCTGGGTACTGGGCGTATGCCAAACGCATGAAGGCTCGTCCAATTCGTCCAAATCCATTGATAGCTACTTTAATCGCCCTAGGGCTTCCCCTTTCAGCTGAAGCTGATTCATCTTGTTTTTTATTTTCCATATACAGTCATTATATCAGATTGTATTTGTAAAGGAAAAACAAAGATAAAATCTTCGTTTTCATAATAACGGTAATTGCTCATACGTTCGTGGACCTCGTAATACCTCCAAAAACTCTAACAATTCTTTGTTTCCTGGGTCCTTATAGAAATCTCCTTCTAACAATGATCCATCAAATACTTTGTTAGCTAGTTCATTGATTTGAATTTGCACTTCATCCACATCTGATTGGTCAATCTGGAACTCAGCTCGTTCGAACTCACCTTTTGAGTTTGGTTCCAAAAAATCAAATATAGCTGTATGGAAATTAAATTTTCCATCAAAGGCATTTTGTAATAATAATTTATAAAATGCGGCTTGCCGTTTTGTTTTTTCTTTTCGACCCTTATCCATATCAGAATAAGCGCGACCTGTTTTGTAATCCCAAACCGTAATCTCACCACTTTCATTAATAGTAATTTTATCCATAACCCCTGTTAGGTTAATTACCTCTCCCCTGTCCAGTTGAAATGGAATAGCTGAAATACGTTTTTCATTATCGGCTGGAATTTCAAATTTTTCATGGTATTCATCAAAATATTTTGAAACAATGTTCCAACCGATTTCACTATGTTCCTCGTAGAGATGGTTTTGATCTATGACTTTTTTAAACAATTTTTCCAAGACATCTTTGTTTTGTATTTCCTGTGATTTAATACATTCATCAAAATATTTTTCCAAGGTTTCGTGCAGCATATTTCCCTTATCAAGAAATGGCGAGCGAGCCTCTGGTAGATACACGAGGTTGCGGAAATAGTATTTCAAAGGAGACTCCAAGTAATTATTCAATGCTGAAACTGATAATTTATTTTTCAAGAATCGCTCCTTGATATAATCAGCATCAACCAATGAGGTAATGTGCTCATTGGACTCTGCAAAAAATATTGCTGTATCGCTAGCGTGTTTTTTTTCCCAATCCTTCGTTTTAACAACCTCAACACCTTCCATTTCATCAATATGTAGCGAACGTGTTTTTTCTCGCCCTTCTTCATTAAATACAAATGAACTAATGAGGCAATTCTTACGTGCACGTGTAACCGCAACATAAAATAGCCGCCGCTCATCTTCTATCCCTCCGTTATCAAAGTCCTTGAACGGGAGGGATATTTCACTTCCCATTTTTCTTTTCTTGAGAGCCTTAATCATAAAGACCGTATCAAACTCTAACCCCTTTGACCCATGAAATGTACTCAGTGTTACTCCGTCAGACAAACTATTAGTGATGTTCATGGTGATGCCATGCTTTTTCATTGTTTGCAGGTATTGTACGAAATCATGTAGCATAAATTCATTTCGAGCTCCGGTTTCTTTTTTTAATTCATCAAACAGTTTTTCAATTTTCTGTAGACCAAGAACTGATTGATCTTGTCCGAGAATATATTTCAAAAATCCTGACTGTCTGACAAAATTAGAAAAGAAACTCACCGCTTCTGTTTCTTCTGATAGACGTTTTTGAATTTTTATCATTTCTACAAAATCTGAATATTTTTTGAGATTTTCTGCTTGTATTCCAGCATCAACTAATCGATCTTGGCTTTCGATTATAGTTATAATTGATTTGTTGTATTCACCTCTCGCGTTTCGCGCCTTTTGTAAAATACGCTGAGTATCAAAAACATCAAATTCAAGGAAATCAATAAACAGAACTTTTGCTAATGCTTCGTTGTCTATTGGGTTGTGAATTACCCGCAGTAGATAGAATAGTTTCTGAATGTCTGGATCTTTAAGAATATTTTTCTTTGAAAAGTCTTTGTATGAAACACCTAGAATTTCCAGTAATCTACGTATATCCTCCGCATCAGCATTGTTTCTATATAATACGGCCATTTCATTTGGGTTCTCTCCTTTATCTATACGGGATTTAATATCCTGAGCTAACCAGATCATTTCCATCTTATGATCATTAAACTCTCTATATTGAATCACTCCCTTGTGTTCAAAGAATGCTTGTAATGCGACCTCGTCTGCATGTGAATCTGATTTTTTAATTAATGAATAGGAACTATCGAGTACCCCTTGATGAGATCGATAGTTTTTTTCTAAATTGATAACTACAGGCTCCATTAATGACTCGAGTAATCGTGTGTATGATTCCTCACTGGCCCCAGCAAACCTAAATATTGCTTGCTTTGAATCGCCCACAACGAAAATATTTGGCTTTCCTTCTGAAACTGGATTATCAATCAATGCATATATGATAGTGTTCTGTGCATCATTCGTGTCTTGGTGTTCATCAACGAGCAGGTATTGGAATTGTTCTTGTAGTTCAACTTTAAAAATTGAATCCTCTAGGCCTAATTCGTGAATCATTCGTACTATCACATCAGAGAAATCATATACTCCTATTTTCTTTAATTGTGATTCATAGGATTCATAAATGTCAGCAAGTTCGAGATTTTTATCCCGTCGCAGCTGTAGTTTTCGCAATTCAGCAGGTTTAATATCACCCGCATTGAATTCTTTGAATTTTCGTTTATAACGAATATCGTCAGACGCACTATCAACTTCAAATTGAGCATGAGTCTGTTCCCGGAACTCATCAGCAGTCATTCCCTCTCCTTTAATTTTTCCGATAGAAAATGCAATTGATCGCATGGTTGAATCACGTCGTCTAAATACAGAGAAATATTCTGTTTTTTGTTTATTTAGTATTGTTTCCAATAACTCAATTTGCTCAATAGGGGAAATTAAACGAGTAGCATATACATTTACAAATATATCAGAATATTTTTTCATCATGTCTTCGGCAAAGGAATGAAATGTTGAAATATACACACGGTGAGCTGATTCTGGACCAACGATAGCTGCCAGTCGTTCTCGCATGTTGTATGCTGCTGCATTAGTAAAAGTCAGTGCTAAAATATTTTCAGGATCAATATCAGTTTGAAGGAGTATATTTGCAATCCGTAAGGTTAGGATTTGTGTTTTACCTGTTCCAGGACCAGCCATAACAAAGACCGGACCATCGATAGTATCGACGGCTTTTTTTTGAGCTATATTGAGCTGACCATATAGTTCATCAAATTGAGATGTGTTCATAGGTGCAATTATAACATGTGACTATATACAAGATATTTTGACATATGTCATTAAAATGTTAGTGTAAAATAAATCAATAATTAAATCATACCTATATGAGTTTTAATCTAGACCCTCAAGAATTACAAGGCTTACGAAAAAAAACACCCAATGAAATTTTACAATTTGTTGTAGAAACCCTAACTGAAGAACGACAAACAAATCCTTCCTTACTACTAGCTACTATTCTTAAAATGGATTTCACTGGTAAAAAAGAAGTAACTGCTCGAATAGTAAATGCAATTGGTGGTTACCCTAGAAATGTACCAATACCTAAAAAAATACAATTAGGCGCTGATGCACTTAAGATTACTATTAATCACCAGTCTCATTTGAGATTTGGATTTATCAAGAGTCTTGTGATAGCAAGAAACCTAAAAGATAAAGCAGATGTGAAAAAAGTCACAAGTCGTGCCCTAGCTAGAGCTCATTAATTATTTAAAGTCCAATTAAACCTTATCGTAAGATGAGGCTTTTTTTTGTCTGTTTGATGAAATTTTCTTTTTCTAATTGATCTATTATTTTTTGATAGCGCCCTATCTCGTTGCCGAGTTTTTTAAAAACTTGTTCTTTTGGTATTTTTTTGGTTTCCAGAAGGAAATCTAATACCTTCCCTCGAATTTGACGATCGGAACCCTCAAATTTTGATTGCTTGGTGTAATGTTTAGATTGTTTGTTTGGATTATATTTAATAATCCTTGGAAGCGTTGATCCGTAATCCATTAATGCTGCATACCATTCCCGTGAATTTTCTATCTCACCAATATCATTCATAATCTCTAATATTTCTGCATCAGAAATATTAGATTCACCTTTAAAAAAATGATGAATAAATATACGTCTAATGTTTGTTTCAATCAATGGAGTATATTCATTAAAGGCAAATGCTCGAATAGCCCCAGCGGTATACGGACCAATCCCAGGAAGCCTTAATAATAATTCGTAGTCACTAGGTAATGTACCCTTATATTGCTCTGTAACTACGTGTGCGAGCTTTTGCAGCCGCAGAGCACGCGAGTTATATCCAAGACCCTTCCAAGCCCGTAAGACGTCTGATTGCTCGGCAATAGCTAATGATTTCCATGAAGGAAATTGTTTCATCCAGTTTTTAAAAAAGGGGATAACACGATCTACCTGTGTTTGTTGTAACATTATTTCAGAAACAGCTACATAATAAGGTGATTGTTTTGTGCGCCAAGGTAAATCATGTCGCCCATACTCACCGTAATGTTCCATGACAGTATTTTTAAATTGTAGGTAGTCTGATTTCACATTTTTATTATAACAAACACCGCAGATACGGTTTTATTTTTTATCAAGTAATAAATACCTTGCACTCACTAATGCGGAAAGAGCTGATATAAACAAGGAAAGATTATTACCTTCAAATCCAATAGTTGTGACGTGAAAATATACAGCTCCGAGCATTAAACCAGCCACACCTAATAATGATAGTTTTCTCAGTGGTTTTAAAAATATACCAACAGAAAGGAGTAATTCTATTATACCAGTACCAATACGAACAACTGATTCACCCATGCCAAAAAGTTAGAGTTTTGAAAACAAGGCAACTGATTCAGGGTGAGCTGTAAATTTGTACGCTAATGTCTGCAGTAAAATAACAGCAATCAATACATACGGGAAATATTTTTTACTTCTTCTTTCATACCAATATGCATACCAAATTATTTTTCCTTTTTAGGCTTAAAATCTAAGGCAACTGAATTAATACAATATCGTAATCCTGTTGTATCTTTTGGTCCGTCGGAAAATACATGCCCAAGGTGTCCCTCACATTTCTTACAAACAACCTCTGTTCTATTCATACCATGTGCAGTATCAACCCTTGTTTCAATAGCCTCTGAATCTTTTATATCATCAAAACTTGGCCACCCGCAGGCACTATTAAATTTATTTTTTGATGAAAATAACTGGTTACCACATGCTCCGCACAAATATAATCCATCATCGCTTAGATCAGTGTATTCTCCTCTAAATGCTGGTTCGGTACCTGCTTCACGTAAAACACGATAT